>JASLOY010000140.1 GCA_030745255.1 Vicinamibacterales bacterium | reverse complement strand
CAGAATTGGCTGAAATCATTGTGTCTGTGGGTCTAGCGCAGAATCTAGCGGCGCTCCGGGCGCTTTCCACCGAAGGAATCCAGCGCGGGCACATGGCATTGCATGCGCGTCAGGTGGCGATTGCGGCCGGTGCGAGCGGTGCTGAGTGATGGCACGGTGCTCGATGGGCGTCGGCTCAACGAGGACACTTACACCATTCAGCTCATTGACCAGGACGAGCGTCTACGGTCGCTCGAGAAAGCGGAGTTGCGGGAGCTGGCGGCCGTTACCGAGTCGCCGATGCCGCCGGCGACCGACGTACTCGACGAACAGGAAATGGCCGACGTGCTCGCGTATCTGCTGACCCTGAAAGGGTTCTGAAAGGCTCCATAGAAGAAGTCAGAAGGCAGAAGTCAGAAGACGGCCGGATGGCTTTACCAGCTTCCGTAGATTCACGAGGCGACACCTCGAATCAGCTATGACAAGACATTTATTGATCGCCCTTGTGCTCGTCGCACTACTCCCGACCGGTGCCGCTGCCCAGGTCACTTTCGAACGGCTGCTGAACGCCGAAGACGAGCCACACAACTGGCTCACCTACTCGGGCACGTATTCGAGCAATCGTCATACGAAGCTCGACCAGATTCGCAAAGACAACCTCGACGACCTCGAGCTCTCGTGGGTCTTTCAGGCCGGGTCGCTCGAGGCGTTCCAGGCGACTCCGCTCGTCGTCGACGGCATCATGTATCTGACCGAACCGGTCAACAACGTGGTGGCGATCGACGCCAAACGCGGCAGCGTATTCTGGAAGTACGAGTACAACGTGTCTTCCGACGCGCGTCCCTGCTGCGGGGCGGTCAACCGGGGCCTGGCCATTCTCGACGACACCCTGTTTCTGGCCACACTCGATGGCAACCTGATCGGGATCGACGCAATCGCCGGCGAACCGATCTGGCAGACCACCGTGGCCGACCCGACCCAGGGCTACGCCCTGACGCTGGCGCCGCTCGTCGTCAAGGACAAGGTCATCGTGGGTGTCGCGGGCGGCGAGTACGGCATCCGCGGCTTCATCGACGCCTACGACGCGGCGACCGGTGAGCTGGCGTGGCGGTTCCACACCATCCCTGGGCCCGGCGAGCCGGGGCACGAGACCTGGGAGAACGACGCCTGGATGACCGGCGGGGCGTCGGCCTGGCTCACCGGTTCCTACGATCCCGATCTCGACCTGACCTACTGGGGCATCGGCAACCCGGGACCAGACTTGAACCCGGCCCAGCGGCCCGGCGACAACCTGTATTCCGACTCGGTGGTCGCGCTTGACCCTGACACCGGCGAGCTCGAGTGGTACTTCCAGTTCACCCCGAACGACCCGTACGACTACGACTCGGTCCAGATTCCTGTCTTGATCGACGCCCCCGACGGCAACGGCGGCAACCTGAAGCTGATGCTCTGGGGCAACCGCAACGGCTTCTTCTACGTGCTGGACCGCGAGAGCGGTCGGTTCCTCAACGGCACCAACTTCGTGCCGGTGAACTGGGCCAGCGGACTCGACGACTTCGGCCGACCGGTGCAGACCCCCCAGCCGCCGGGCACGACGACCTTCCCGGGCATCCAGGGCGGCACCAACTGGTACTCACCCTCCTACAGTCCTGAGACCGGTCTGTTTTATGTGTCTGCCTGGGAGTCGTACGGGTCGAACTTCGAGCCCATCGAGCAGGAGCACCAGCCTGGCCGTGTGTTTCTCGGCGGTCGCCCCGCCAACCCGTTCGGCGCCGGCGCCAACGTGCCCGGTCTCAGGCGAGGGCACATCAACAACTGGACCGACGCGGCAGGTGGCGGCGCCGTCATCGCGATCGACCCGCGCAACGGCCAGCAGCGATGGCGGGTGCCGATGACCGACGTGACGAGCAGCGGCATCCTCACCAGCGCCTCGAACCTGCTGTTCACCGGCAATCGCGAGGGTCACTTCCACGTCATGGACGCCGAGACCGGTGACCTCCTGTGGCGCAAGACGCTGGGCGGCATGATCGCCAACGGTCCGATGAGCTACATGGTCGACGCCAAGCAATACGTCGCTGTCGCGGCAGGCCACTCGCTGTTCGTCTACGCCCTGAAGGACTGACAGCGCCCGACCCCGGTCACGCTAGGTGTGCGAGCGCCTGTCCCACGCAGGCTGCCACCGAATCTATGACCACTCGCCCGCCACTGAAGCTGGTCGTCTTCGACCCATCCACGGTCGCCGCCGCGATTGCCACCGAGCTCGGGCTCGGGTCGAACACTGTTCGGGGCGCGATCGCCCTCCTGGCCGACGGCAACACCATTCCCTTCATCGCGCGATACCGGAAGGAACAGACCGGAGGGCTCGACGAGATTCAAATCGGGTCCGTGGATGACGCGCTGACGAGGGCGACGGCGCTCATCGACCGCAAGAACCGAGTCCTGAAGGCGATCTTCGAGCAGGGCGCGCTCGATGGCGAGCTCGAGCACGCGATTCGCGCCGCCCGAAACGCCCGCCAGGTCGACGATCTCTATTTGCCGTTCAAGAGCGCCCGCAAGACCAGGGCGACGCTGGCCCGCGAGCGCGGGCTCGAACCGCTCGCCGACCTGGTTGCGGCCCAAAACGACCTCGCGACATCGCGCGCCTCGATTCTCGCGCCGTTCATCGACCCGGCGCGAGGGGTCGACACCCCCGGCGCCGCGCTGCAGGGTGCCGGCGACATCATCGCGGAGCGCTGGGCCGAGAACGCCGCTACCCGTGCGTGGCTCCGAGCCCAGCTCGGTCGCGGGAGTATCCGGACCAAGAAGAAACGCGGCTACGACGGCGACGACCATCGCTTCGAGAGCTTCTACGACTATCGCGAGCCGATCGCTCGACTTGCCTCCCATCGCGTGCTCGCGATACGGCGTGGCGAAGCCGAGGGCGCGCTCTCGGTGGCCATCGAGGTCGACGACGACCGGCTGACTGCAACGCTCGACCGGCGACTGCTCACCAATCCCCGCTTCCTGTTCCGGCGCGAGCTGGTGGCAACGGTTCGCGACTGCTACACGCGGTTGCTGAAGCCGGCGCTGTCGACCGAGATCCTGTCGTCATTGCGCGAGGTGGCCGAGCGCGAGGCCATCAATGTGTTCGCGACCAATCTCGGAGAGCTCCTGCTCGCGCCACCGGCGCGCCAGAAGGCGATCCTCGGCATCGACCCAGGTTTTCGGACCGGATGCAAGATCGTCGTCATCGATGCCACAGGGAAGCTCGTGGCCCATGCCACCGTATATCCGACCGCACCTCGCAACGACACTGATGGCGCCGAGCGCGAGCTCACACGGCTCATCGATGCGCACCACGTCGAGCTCATCGCTATCGGCAACGGCACCGCCTCACGCGAAACCGCGGCGTTCTGCGCGCGCCTCGAAAAGGCGCGGCCCGGTGTCGCGACCGTTATCGTCAACGAGGCCGGCGCGTCGATCTACTCGGCAAGCGCGACTGCGCGCGACGAGTTTCCCGACCTCGATCTCACGGTGCGTGGAGCGGTCAGCATCGCACGCCGCCTGCAGGACCCGCTGGCCGAGCTCGTCAAGATCGACCCGAGGTCGATCGGCGTTGGCCAGTATCAGCACGACGTCAACCAGACCCAGCTCAAGAAAGCGCTCGACCGCGTCGTGAGCTCGGCGGTCAACCGTGTCGGTGTGGACCTGAACACCGCCTCAGGGGCGCTCTTGTCCTACGTGTCCGGCATCGGCCCAAAGCTCGCGCAGGCCATCGTGGCACACCGCGAAGCCTGCGGCCGTTTCTCGACACGCAAGGCCTTGTTGAAGGTCCCCCGCTTCGGGGCCAAAGCCTTCGAGCAGAGCGCCGGCTTCCTACGCATACGGGACGGCGCCGAGGCTCTCGATGCCTCGGCGGTCCACCCCGAGAGCTACTACGTCGTCAAGAAGATAGCCGACCGTCTGGGGTGTCGGTCGCGCGATCTGCTCGGAGACGACCGGGCGTTGCAGGACGTCGATGCCGAGAGCTTCGCCGATGGCAAGACCGGGCTCCCAACCATCCGCGACATCCTGGCCGAGCTGTCGAAACCGGGCCGCGACCCGAGACAGGCATACGAACCGCTGCGTTTCGCCGACGGCATCGACTCGATCGACGATGTCGCGACGGGGATGCGGCTCGAAGGCGTCGTCACGAACGTCACACACTTCGGCGCGTTCGTCGACATCGGCGTCCATCAGGACGGCCTCGTGCACGTCTCCGAGCTCGACACGCGCTTTGTCAAGGATCCGACGACGGTCGTCAAGGTCGGCGATCGTCTGCTGGTCGAAGTGCTCGATGTCGACCTGCGGCGCCAACGCATCGGTCTGTCGAGGAAGCGTGTCTTGGCGGATACTTCGCGGGCATCGATGACTGCGTCGCCATGAAGCCCTGGGAACTGCTCGGGCAGACGCGCACGCCGGACGGCAGCGAGATGAGTCTGACCGTGCACGACAACGACGAGTACGTCATCCTGGTCAACGGCCAGACCTTGATGTCGAGCCGCACGCATGGCTCCGAGGAGGCGCTGGCCGCGAGTGGCTGCCGGCACACCGCGACCATGCGGCAGCCTCGCGTGCTCGTGGGCGGGCTCGGCATGGGGTTCACGCTGCGGGCCACGCTCGATCTGCTGCCACCGGATGCCATTGTGACGGTGGCCGAGCTGGTGCCGGCGATCGTCGACTGGAACCGCGGCCCCCTGGCCCCACTGGCGGGACATCCTCTGAAGGACAAACGCGTACGGGTCGCGGTCGAGGACGTCGGCCGCACGGTTCGGTCTCACCCCGACGAGTTCGACGCGATCCTGCTGGATGTGGACAATGGTCCGGTGGCGTTCACGGCACCGTCCAATCACGGGCTCTACGACAACGCCGGGGTCGCCGCAGCCTACGCGGCCCTTAGACCGGGCGGGTCACTCGCCGTGTGGTCCGCCAGCGAGAATCGCAAGTTCGAGCAGCGGCTCCACTTTCACGGCTTCACCGAGCAGATCGACCGCGTGCGGGCCCGCCTCAAGAAGGGCGGCGCCCGGCACGTTATTTTCCTGGGCGTCAAGCCGGCCGCCCGGAGCTAGCAGCCAGTGGTAAAACCCCGCGTAGCACCGAGAACGGCGAAGCGCGCGGTCCGCAAGGCGCGACAACGGAGAATACCGGCCTGTATTCGACCGCGGAGCAACGCGGTGGGGCGCGATGCAGCGCCATTCGAATGCAGCGGGGCTTTTGCCACGGGCTGCTAGCGTCAGATGACCCGGGCCATCCGCCTCCTGCCACATCTGGGTGCCATCTTTTTCGGCGCCAGGCTGTTGACTGACGCAGCAAGCTGGCCCACCTACACCGTGGGCTTGGCCGCCTGTCTCCTGCTTGTCGCACGCAACGCGACTCTCACCCGCTCCAATCGCACTATCGAACCGACACCGTCACTCTCGGATATCCGCGATCCGGCGACGCTCGAGGAGGCCCTCGGGAGCGAGCGAGCGATTCTCTACAAACACAGCACGCGGTGCCCGGTGTCGTCGGTGGTCATCAAGGAAGTGCTCCGGTTCGGCGAGACGCACCCGGACTGGAAGCTCTATCTGCTCAAGGTGATAGAACAGCGAGGACTGTCGAACTCGGTGGCCGAACGACTCGGCGTGCCGCATGCCTCGCCGCAGGCGTTCGTCATCAAACAGGGACGCTGTGTCTGGCACACGTCCCACTCCGGCATTACCGAGCAGGGCCTGCGTCAGCACGCCGGCTGACAGTCAGCGCTCGCGCGAATTCTGGCAGCTCAGGCAGAACGGCGCCTCGGGGCGAGCCTTCAGCCGCGGGTAGCCGATAGGCTCTTCGCAGGACCGACATTCGCCGTAGACGCCCTTCCGATGCGCCTCGAGCGAGGCGCGCACCTGCAGGAGCTTGGTCTCGAGCGTCGAGCGGCTGGCCTTGGTCATCGCCTGCTGCTGCAAAGCGTCCATGCGCGAGAGGCGCCCGATCGGCGTCCCCAGATCGACCGGCCTCGAGCCCTCTTTGGTCAGCTGGAGCACCTCCTCCAGACGCAGACGCTCGGCCAGCAGCGCCTGGTGCAGCTCCTCGAGCTGTTCGGGGTCGAGCTCCGCGACACACATTGGCGACAAGTCGCTACGGCAGCGCCAGCGCCACCCACTCGCCCGGGAACTCGAGCGAGCCGATCGGCAAGACGATGTATTGCTTGCCCCCGTGCATGTAGGTAATCGGCGACCCGATATTGCCGGCCCGAAACGCGGTCTCCCAGACCACCTCGCCCGTCTCCTTGTCGAAGGCGCGGAACCCCTTGCCCGCATCAGGTCCGGCGCCGGGCGGCGTGCGCACCATGATGGGGTCACCTTCGCTGACGAACAGCAGACTCTTGGTGAGCAGCGTCATCGCGCGGCCCGGCTGACCGAGCGGCGGCAGGTTCAGGTGCGCGATGTCCGGATGGTCGCGCGGGCCGTCTCCGTTCGGCACCATCCACACGTGCTCGCCGGTGTTCATGTCGATGGCGGTGATGCGACCGTAAGGCGGCTTGAGCAGCGGCAGGCCCCTGGGACCGGCCGGAAAGGCGCGCGTGCCGCGCGTGTAGCGCACGTTCATCCGATCCGGGTTGCCGGGGGTCAGGTCGGCCGCGAACGTGCCGGTGACCGACGGCACGTAGAGCATCCCGGTTTCCGGGTCGAACCCGGCGCCGCCCCATTCGGCGCCGCCCACCGAGCCGGGCAGCTGCAGCGTCCCCTTCCGGTCGCCGTCCCCGTCGCCACGGACTGACGGGGGCGTGAAGATTTCCCCCAGCACGAACGGCTCGGTAATCGCGATCGCCTCTTCCCGCATCTCGGGCGTGAAGTCGATCAGGGTGTCGTTCGAGATGCCGTGCACGTCGAACGGCGCCGGCTTGGTAGGAAACGGCTGGGTCGGTGAAATCCACTCACCCGGCGTATCCGACCCCGGCACCGGCCGCTCGACGATCGGCCACACCGGCTCGCCGGTGACCCGGTCGAACGTGTAGGCGATCGCCTGCTTGGTCAGCTGCACCACCGCTTTGATCTCGCGACCATCCACCGTGATGTCCATCAAGATGGGCGCGACGTTGTTGTCGTAGTCCCACAGGTCGTGATGCACGGTCTGGAAATACCAGACCATCTCGCCGGTCTCGGCCCGCACGCAAACGATGCTGTTCGCATAGAGGTTGTTGCCCGGCCGATGCCCCCCATACATGTCGTTGCTCGGCGCGCCGGTCGGCAGATAGATGAGCCCCAGCTCCTCGTCGGCGCTCATGTGCGACCACACGTTGCCCATTCCCGAGTACTGCCACGAGTCGTCGAGCCAGGTCTCCACCCCCGGCTCGCCCGCCTGGGGAATCGGGTTCCAGGTCCACCGCAACTCGCCGGTCCGCACGTCGTAGGCGCGCACGTAACCCGGCCGGTTCTCTTTGGTCAGGGGGTGGTCTTGCATCGCCTGCCCGACCACCACGACATCGCGCACCACCAGTGGCGGCGAGGTGTAGTTGTAGGGAATCAACGCGGGCGTGTCTTCGTACACCCGCAGGTCGACCTTCCCGTCGTCGCCGAAGTCGGAGATCAGCGCGCCGGTGTCGAGGTCGATCGCCAACAGATACGGCGGACGCACCGCCAGGATGCGCCGGCTCGCCCCGTCGCCTTCCCAGTAGCCGACCCCGCGATTCGCCGCCCCGCGGGGCGTCTCCTCACCGAGATAGTCGACCTCTTGCACCCAGACGGTCTCGCCGGTCGCCGGGTCGAACGCCTCGACCAGACCGATTCCATTCGAACCGTAGAGGACGCCTTCGACCATCACCGGGGTCGACCGCAACTGGTTCGAGTACTGCAGGTCAGGCCACCGGTCGTGGAGCGTGGTATCGACAGCCGAGCGGCGCCACACGATCTCGAGATCGTTCACCGTGTCGGCGTTGATCTGGTCGAGCGGCGCATAGCGCGTATAGCCGTTGTCGCCGCCGTGCACCCGCCACTCGCCGGTCGTGCCTTGCTGCGCTGCCGCGCCGGATGCCAGCGCAGTCACGCCGACGAGCGTCCCGAGCAGGACCCGCCAGCCACGCCGTGTCGCCGTCATGTTGGTCGCCATCTGTGCCGTTCCTCCTCGGCGGGCCGGAAGGCCCTTGCTACCGCAGGGCGGAGAACTCGGTCGGCACGATCATGCGCGCATCGATCGTATCCACCAGCTTGCGGTCCTCGGAGTTTTCCGCCGCCACGATGAGACGCTGAAACTCCTCGTTCTGGCCGAGGGTCCGCCACATCTCGTTCCGCGCGTCGAGCGACGGGTAGCCCAGGATGTAGATGAACGTGTCCTCGGTATCTGGGCCGGTG
>JASLOY010000013.1:12904-18629 GCA_030745255.1 Vicinamibacterales bacterium | reverse complement strand
TTCGCCACCAAAGTATCTGATTCGCCAACAGCGCAGTTGACACCATGGCTGACAAGACATTACGACTCGGCATCCCGAAGGGCTCGCTGCAAGACTCGACGGTCCAGCTGTTCGCGCACGCGGGCTTCAGTATCTACACGAGCTCGCGCTCCTACTTTCCGACAATCGACGACCCGGAGATCGAGTGCACGCTGATCCGCGCGCAGGAAATGGCGCGCTATGTCGCCGACGCGGCGCTCGATGCCGGCTTGACCGGGCAAGACTGGATCGCCGAACACCATTCGGCAACCGGGGACACCGTGGTCGACATCGCCGACCTGGTCTACTCGAAGCAGAGCTTTCGCAAGGTCCGTTGGGTGCTGGCGACGCCCGAAGACTCGAAGTATCGAACGCCGCAGGATCTGGCGGGCGCGACCGTCGCGACCGAGCTGGTCCGCGTGACCGAGGCATACTTCAATCGCTTGGAAGTACCGGTCAAGGTGGAGTTCTCGTGGGGAGCGACGGAAGTCAAACCGCCGCTGCTCGCCGACGCGATCGTGGAGGCGACCGAGACCGGGTCGACGTTGCGCGCCAACAGGCTTCGCATCATCGACACCGTGATCGAGTCGAACCCGCAGCTGATCGCCAACACCGCGGCACTCGAGGACGGGTGGAAGCGCACGAAGATCGAGAACATCGCACTGCTATTGCGCGCGGCGATGGAAGCGCAAGGCCGTGTCGGCCTGATGTTGAACGCGCGCCGTGCCGATCTCGACACGGTGGTCGGCCTGCTACCCGCGCTGCACCGCCCGACCGTGGCCGCGCTCAGCGATGAAGGGTGGGTCTCGGTGACGACCATCATCGAGGAGTCGTCGGTCCGGGAGCTCGTCCCGAAGCTGAAGGCGGCACGCGCCGAAGGCATCGTGGAGTACCCGTTGAACAAGATCGTGCTGTAGTCGCTGCCGCCCCATGCGCATCATCGAATCGTCGAATCGGAGGGCCGTCGGGCGGTTGATCGACCGGCAGCTAGAGACCGACCCGGCCGTGACGCGCCGAGTAGCGCGGATCGTGAAGGACGTGCGCCGGACTGGCGATGCCGCCGCGATGCGCTACGCCCGGCGGTTCGACGGGCTGACGGCGCCGGTCGAGGTCACCAGTGAGGAGATACAGGACGGCCTGAGCACAATCGCGCCGCCGCTGCGCACGGCAATTCGGACGGCGGCGCGACACATCCGTCGGGTCGCGCGGCGCCAGGTGCCGCGTGGCTGGCGCGCCAGTGTGACACCCGGCGTCGAAATCGAGCAACGGGTGACGCCGCTCGACCGCGTGGGCTGCTACGTGCCGGCCGGACGCTACCCATTGCCCTCGTCGTTGCTGATGACGGTGATTCCGGCGCGCGTCGCCGGCGTCCCCGAGACCATCGTGGCCTGCCCGAGACCGGACCCCACGGTGCTGGCGGCCGCCGCCATCGCTGGAGCCACGCGGGTATTTCGCCTGGGCGGCGCGCATGCGGTTGCGGCGCTGGCCTATGGCACTGCCACCGTACCGAAGGTCGACAAGATCGTGGGTCCCGGCAGCGCCTACGTCGCCGCCGCCAAGGCGCTGGTCTCGGCCGAGTGCCCGATCGACTTTCTCGCCGGCCCGACCGAGATCGTGATCATCGCGACACGCGGCAACCCCGCCTGGATCGCCGCGGACGTCATCGCCCAGGCCGAGCACGACCCCGACGCGCGCGCCATCGTGCTCACACCGGACCGCCGGCTCGCGGCTCGGATCGCGACCCAGGTGCAACGTCGGGTTCCCGCCGACGGCCCCGCGCGCGCATCGGTGCGACGGCACGGCGTGATCGTGGTCACCACGTCGGTCGATCAGGCGGTAGAGCTGGCCAATCGGATCGCTCCGGAGCATCTGGTCTGCGACCGGGAAACCGTCGCTCACCGGACGACTCGCGCCGGCACCGTCTTTGTTGGATCCTACGGCGCCCAGGCCGCCGGAGACTATGCCACCGGCTCGAACCACGTCCTGCCGACCGGGGGGGCTGCTCGGCTTCGGGGCGGGTTGAGCGCCTCCGACTTCGTTCACGTGCACAGTGTGCAGCGAATTACCAAAGGCGGGCTCGACACCCTGGCGCCTACGATTCTGCAACTGGCTGAAGCCGAGGGCCTGACCGCCCACGCCGGGTCGGTCCGTGTGCGACTGGGGCACAATGCCACACAGAAGGCAGAAGTCAGAAGGCAGAAGTCAGAAGGGACATGAGACGCTCACGCATCGATCGGCGGACCGCCGAGACACAGATCACCATCCGTCTTGGCATTGAGGGACGAGGCCGCTACAGCGTCAGCACCGGAATCCGCTTCCTGGACCACATGCTCGAGCTGGTGGCGCGACACGGCGCCTTCGATCTCGAGCTCGACGCGCAGGGCGATCTCGACGTCGACCAACATCACACCGTCGAGGATGTCGGGATCGCGCTTGGCGAGGCGGTTGCCAAAGCGGTCGGGTCACGCCGCGGCATCAACCGCGCCGGGTACTTCGTGATGCCAATGGACGAAACCCTCGGCGTCGCCGCGATTGACCTTGGCGGCCGGCCGCACGCTGTCGTCGATCTCCGGCTGCGCGTCCAGCGGGTGGGCGATCTCCAATCGGAGCTGATTCAGGACTTCTTCGAGGGGTTCGCGCAGGGCGCGCGTGCGAACGTGCACCTGAAGGTGCTCTACGGTCGCTCGAGTCATCACCAGGTCGAGGCGCTCTTCAAGGCCTTCGCCAGGGCACTCCGTGTCGCGTGCGACAAGGACCCGCGGATGGCGAAACAGCTGCCCAGTACGAAAGGGCTGTTGTAAGGCCCAGAAGTCAGAATGAACAGGGAAGTTGGGAATCGATTCAGATCACGACTGTTGGCGAATCGGGTCGGCCGTCTACTCACTTCTGACTACTGACTTCTTCGAGCAACGGAAATGATTGCCTTGATCGATTATGGGGCGGGCAACCTGGCGTCGGTGCGCAAGGCGCTCGCCCATCTGGGCGCCACGGTCACGACCCCGGACGCCCCGGCCGACTTGGCGTCGGCAGGCGGCATCATCGTCCCCGGAGTCGGCAACTTCGGGGTCACCGCCGCGCTGGGGCCGGACTGGCAGACCGCTATTCGCAGTCACATCGACCTCCAGCGACCACTGCTGGGGATCTGTGTCGGCATGCAGTGGCTGTTCGACGAGAGCGAGGAAGCTCCTGGTCATCCCGGTCTGGAGCTGCTGGCCGGCACCTGTCGACTGCTCGCCGAGGAGAACTCGGCCGACGGCCGGACCGGGCCGACACGGCTCAAGGTGCCGCATGTCGGGTGGAACTCGTTGCACCTGACCAAACCGTCGTGGCTCCTCGATGGCGTCGCCGAGGGCGACCAGGTGTACTTCACACACTCGTTCGCCGCACCGGTCACGGCCGACTGCGTCGGAGCAACTCAGTATGGCATCGTATTCGCGGCGGCCGTGGAACGCGGCCACGTGGGCGGCGTGCAGTTCCACCCGGAGAAGTCTTCGGATGTCGGCCTCCGAATACTGAATAATTTTCTTCGACGGGTGTCCTGATGCGTCAACTCCACGCTTCTCCCCTCTGACCTCTGCCTTCTGACTTCTGACTTCTGACTTCTGACTTCTGAGAGCATCCACCCTCATGCTGTCCAAGCGCATCATCGCGTGTCTCGACGTTCGTGACGGGTCGGTCGTCAAGGGCGTCAATTTCGAGGGGCTCCAAAACGCCGGCGATCCGGCTACGCTGGCACAGCGCTACAACCGTGAAGGGATCGACGAGGTGGTGATTCTCGACGTGACCGCCACAATCGAGAAGCGGAAGGCGCTCGCCGAAACTATTCAGGCGGTGGCCCGGGAGATCTTCCTGCCGTTGTGTGTCGGCGGCGGCATCCGTGGCGAGGAACACGCGGAGGCAGCCATCGAGGCTGGCGCAGACAAAGTCGGCATCAACACCGCCGCGTTGGCTCAGCCCGAGTTGATCACCTCGCTGGCCGCGCGGTACGGCAGTCAGGCGGTCATCGTTGCGATCGATGCGAAGCGTGAGGCCGACCGCTTCAAGATCTATGTCCGCAGTGGACAGCAGGGCACCGACCGCGATGCCGTGGAGTGGGCGCGCGAGGCGGCCGACCGGGGCGCCGGAGAGATCCTGCTCACGTCGATCGACCGTGATGGCACCAAACAGGGATTCGACTGCGAGCTGACGGCCGCCGTGTCGTCGGCCGTCCCGATTCCGGTCATCGCATCGGGCGGCGCCGGCACCTTCTCCCACTTCGTGGATGTCTTCACCGAGGGTCAGGCCGACGCGGCGCTTGCCGCCTCGATCTTCCATTACGCCGAGCATGCCGTGGAGGACCTGAAAGAACATCTCCACGCACACGGAATCCCGGTGCGGCTCCATTCAGCAAGTCAGGAGTCAGAAGGCAGAAGGCAGAAGGCAGAATGACCGGACCACAGATGAACGTGATCGAATCAATGGCGAGGACATCGGCCTTTGCACCTGTTCTCTTCTGCCTTCTGCCTTCTGACTTCTGCCTTCTTGGGGAATTCGCGTGCTGATCCCGTCCATCGACCTGAAGAACGGGCGTGTGGTGCAGCTCGTCCAGGGTGAGCGACTGGCGCTCGAGAGCGCGGACCTCGACGGCTGGATCAGCCGGTTCGCACCGTTCCCGAAGGTGCAGCTCATTGACCTGGACGCCGCCATGGGATCGGGGAGCAACGACGCCCTTGTCCGCCGGGTCGCACCACAGTTGCCGTGCCGGATCGGGGGCGGCATCCGGTCGATCGACCGGGCGCGGGAGGTGCTCGATTATGGTGCGCAAAGGGTCATTGTCAGCTCGGCCCTGTTCAAAGACGGCCTACCGGACGTGGCGTTCGCCCGGTCGCTGGCGCACGCGGTCGGCGCCGAGCGAATCATCGCCGCCGTCGACAGCAAAGGCGGACGGGTCGTCATTCGAGGCTGGACCGAGCCGGTCGAGGTGACCGCCGTCGAGGCGGCGCGTGTGCTCGAGCCCTATTGTGGCGAGTTCCTCTACACCCACGTGGACCGCGAGGGCCTGATGACCGGCACCGACATGGAAGCGGTGCGGCAGGTGGCGGCCGCAACGACTCGCCCCGTCACGGCGGCAGGGGGCATCACGACCCAGACGGAGATAGACGCCCTCGATGCGGCGGGCATTGACGCCGTCGTCGGCATGGCGATCTACACCGGCACCCTGTCACTCGACGAACCCGATGGGTAAACTGAACCAGACGATGGCGAAGCCGTCCTGTTTCTCCCGCCTTCCGCCTTCTGACTTCTGACTTCTCTGAGCAAACATGTAAGCCATGCCCCAGCGCTGGGACCCCGAATCCTACGCCGAACATGCTCGGTTCGTGTCCGAGCTGGGCGAGCCGGTCGCCGACATGCTAGACCCGAAACCGGGCGAGCGCATCCTGGACCTCGGGTGTGGCGATGGTGCCTTGACCGAGCGGTTTCGGAACGCGGGCTGCCTGGTGGTCGCCATCGACAGCAGCCCGGAACAGGTCTGGGCGGCACGCAAGCGTGGCCTCGACGCGCGCATCATCGACGCCCGCGATCTCCCGTTCGACACGGAGTTCGACGCGGTGTTCAGCAACTCCGTGCTCCACTGGATCGAGGAACCCGACCAGGTCCTCGCGTCGGTGTGGCGCTCCTTGAGGCCGGGTGGACGGTTCGTGGGCGAATTTGGGGGTTCCGGTAATGT
>JASLOY010000013.1:10543-12894 GCA_030745255.1 Vicinamibacterales bacterium | reverse complement strand
TGTCGCCTCGATTCGCGACGCGTTCGCCGCCGCCCTCGGAGCCAGGCAGATTGACGTCGCGACGGTGGACCCGTGGTATTTCCCGACCGCCGAAGAGTATCGGAGCCGGCTGGAGGCGGGTGGCTTCTCGGTCGACACCATTCAGCTCTTTCCACGACCGACGCCGCTGCCGGGTGACGTCACGCACTGGCTCGAGGTGTTCGCGCAGCCGTTCCTCATGGCGGTACCGGACGAGGACCGCCCGGGTCTCATCGCAGAGCTGCGGGAGAGGCTGGAACCCGGAATTCGCAGCGCCGACGGGTGCTGGATCGTCGACTATGTTCGCCTGCGGTTCGCCGCGTCACGACCCCGGTAACAGCATCATTGCGGTGCGACCATGCACGAGCCGCACAGCGGACCAACCGGCAGCAGCATCCTGTGGCGGCTGGTACGCGTGGCGGTACAGGTCTTCTATCGCGTCGAGCGGGTCGGCCCGCCGCTGCCGGACGGGGCGCTGCTGTTGGTCGCCAACCACCCGAACACCCTGCTCGACCCGTCGCTGGTCCAATCAACCGCCGGGCGGCCGGTTCGGTTTCTCGCAAAGTCCACGCTGTTCCACGGACAGTTCCTGAGTCCGATCGTCCGCCGGTCTGGCGCGATACCGGTCTATCGCAAGATTGACCCAGGCGTCGACACGTCACGCAATGTCGAGATGTTCGCGGCGGTGCAGCAGGCGCTGGCAGACGGCCATGCCATCTGTCTGTTTCCCGAGGGCGTCAGCCATGTCAGCGGTCGGCTGGAACCGCTGCGCAGCGGTGCCGCCCGCATGGTGTTGACCAGCTGTGCCGCAGGTCACCCGGTGACCATCGTCTCGGTCGGGCTGAACTTCGACCGGCTCCCGCTGTTCCGTTCTCGCGTAATCGTCGTGTTTGGTCAGCCCTTCGATGGCGCGGATCTCGTCGAGGCGTACCGAGAACGCCCGCAGGACGGTGTGCGGGAACTGACCGACCGGATCACCGACAGGCTGCGCCGCCTGATGATCGAAGCGGACCCTCGCGCGGATCTGCCCCTCGTCGCCCGGATCGACAGGCTGTATGCCGCAGCGCGTGGCGTGTCTCGAGACCCTGCGGAGCGGGTGCGCCGGAGGCAGCTCATCGCCACTGGCATCGAGCGGCTGCGCGCAAACGACACGGTGCAGTACGACGCCATCCTCGACGATCTCAGGGCCTATGACGACCAGCTGAAGGCGTTTGGTCTACGGGAAAGCGATCTCGACCGTCGGATGCCGACTCGTCTCGTGGTCCGGTTCTTGTTTCTCGAAGGCATTCGGGCACTTGCGCTTGCACCGCTCGCGCTGCTGGGCGTGCTGTGTTTCGCGCCACCGTACTGGACAACTTGGACGATCAGTCGAAAAGCGCCTGATCTGCAGAGCCGCGCCACCTGGCAGGTTGTTGGTGGTGTGGTGATCTACGGAACCTGGATCGCGGCGCTGGCGACAGGAGCCGGCTTGTGGCTCGGCACCAACATCGGCGTCGTGATGGCCGTCGTACTGCCCATCCTCGCTTTTGTGGGCCTCGCAGCGTTCGAGCGGGAAGCGTCGGCCCTGAAGCTGGTCCGCGCGTTCCTGGCCAGCAGACAGACTCCGCTCCGGGCGCGGGCCCGTCTCAAGCGTCAACGCGCGGCCATCGCGACGGTGCTCGACCAGGTAAGGGAATGGCTCGACACGGAGGACCCGGCCGGACGGCGACGGTCCTGATGGCTGTTCCCGGCGTCAGCGAGACCAAAGACGCACTTCCGTGGTCAGCATCGTCGTGTCGAAACTGCCGCCCTGGGCGTTCATCGCCGTCCCCTGGGCGGTCACCGCCACTTGCACGTAAGCCACCGCGGCGGGGTCTGCGGTGACGACCCGGTTGGTGTCCAGATAGGTGAACTGCAGGGCGCTGATCGTGCCGGCGGTCATGACGACCGGGGCCGCGTCGGTGTTGTTGTCACGCATCGTAATGGTGTTTGCTACCGGGTCGTGCGCGATCGTGACGTCCTCACTCGATTCGGCACAGGCACCCGCATCGCCGCCCAGCAAGCCGTTCGGCTCATTGACATCAGCGTTGATCCGCACATCGTCGTTGATCCCGTTCAAATTCGGATCGAACCGCAGCGGCAAGAACATGGTGCCCGCCGCCGGGCAGCTCGACACCACGATCGCATAGGGATTGCTACCGGCCGAGCGCAGCGTCCGACCGATCCAGTCGAGAGCGAAACGTGCCTCCTCTTCCACAGCTGCCGCATCGAGCTGGGCCGTATACCCGCGCTCTACCTGGGTAGCCACTTGTATCGCGACACTCAGCGTGACAATGGTGATCGCCGCCGAGATC
>JASLOY010000013.1:0-10533 GCA_030745255.1 Vicinamibacterales bacterium | reverse complement strand
AACTCCATGACGGTGAAGCCGCGCTGATCGCGGAGGCGAGCGCCGCATCGCGTGCCCGGCCGCGTCGCAGGGACGCTAGGATTCACCATTGGCGCAAGACCATGGTCAGGTCGACGGTCCGCTGCGCCAAGCTGCCGACACCGTCGATGACGCGAACGGTGACGATGCGCGTGGTCGCCGTCGGACCGGCCTGGACACGCCAGCGACGCGTCACAAGCCCCGGTGTCGGGCTGTCAAAGTAGTTGGGCACACTGCCGCCGAGCGTGTCCGTCCCGATGATTTGCATCGCCGGGTCGGCGCCGAAATCAAGCTTTGTCAGCTCGTCGAACTTCTCATGCGCCAGCCGCGTCGCCTCCGTCGAGTTCTGCGACACGAGGTGCATCCGCGCCGTCACCGCCATCAGCTGGGCGACGGCGATCGAGCCGACAAGGAACACCATCATCGCCACCATCACCTCGACCAGCGTCAAGCCCGCGTCGGCGTGGCGTAGGCCGCGTCGGTCAGTACGCATACGGCACCGTGACGAGGCCGGACACCGAGACACTGAGCATTCTGGTTGTATGCCCATTACTGATCTGCATGCTCGCGGGCGGCAGCGCTAACGCGCACGCCGTGGGACACCCCGTCAGTGGTTATACGCGGCCCCGCGTCGACAATTGAATATCTTGCGCCGCGGGGAACGCGGCACCGTCACTGAGCCACATCGCCGGCCCGTCGCCGTTCGGCGCGGCATTCGGATTCGGGTCTGGATATGGGTAAACCGCCTCGGAGCAGCGATCCGCGTCGTTGTCGATCGCGGCAACACCTGTCACTTCGACCACGCGGAACTGGCCAGGTCCCGGGCAGTTGAACCGCACACGTAACGTCAGATTCTTGGCCACGGCCGCAAATCGGGCCGCGCTGATCTCTGCAATCACCTGCCGAGTCGAGCTGTTCAGCCGGTATTCCCGCACGGCGCTGCCGATCGTCGGCAGGGAAATCCCGGCCAAGACACTCGATACCGCCAAGATGATCAACAGCTCGCTGATGGTGAACCCCTCACGCCGCGCTGGATGCCGACCTGGCCTGGTCAACGGATTTCTCTCCACGCACCGGGAGTGAACAGGCCCGCGGCGCCGCCCGCGAGAGTGCCAGTGTAGGAGATCAACGGGTTACCCGCGATCGTCGATTGGGTCACCAAGGTGTGGACGTCGGCGGCATCCTCGACGATGATCTGTCCGGAGAGCGTCGGGTTGCCACTTAGATGGAGCTGCTCTTTGACGAGGATGGCCCCTTCGATGGTGAGTGGCATCGCCACAAGACCCGAGATCTTCATGTCTCCGTCGGACACAAACATCACCTCCGGTGTGTCTGGCGTGAAGTTCGGGTTGCCGGAAATCTCGATCGACCCCTCGGCGATGATCGTGAGAGCGACAGGATCTGCCGCTGAGCCCGGATTCCCTGACACCCTCGCGTCCCCCTCGACGTAGAAGCTGCCATCCGCCGCCGAGTTGCCCGAGATCTTCCAGCCGTTGGGACCATCGAACTCCCAGCCGAACGCGTCTCGACAGGCGGCGTTGTCGGCGGACGCGTCGCAGATCACGGTACCGGCCTGATCGGTCAGCTGTCCCACGCCGTTCAAGATGAAATCGGCCAGCGGCTTGTGGTCGATGGCCGCAACGGGCGGAATCGGTACGGTCGCATGCCCGCCGCCAGAGATGCCCCCGATGTTGGGCGTCCCCGATTCGGTGTACACGCCAGACGCCGTGGCGTTGAGCGCAATGTCTGGATTCCCGGAGATGTCGAGGTCGGCATTGGCGTGAACACCCCCCGAAGTACCAGTGAGCGTCGGATTTCCGGAAATGGTCAAGTCTCCACCAGTCACGATCGCCGGCAGGACCGTGGCGGCGTTGGTGAGCGTGGCCTCCAGGGTGACCCGCGTGTTGTCCGTGGCGTAGCCTATCGCCTGGAGAACGAGGGTCAGGTTGGCGTCGACCGTCGGATCGTTGTCCTCGCCGATACGCACCAGGTCGGCGGCCGTCATCATCGTGCCGCGCGCCGGGTCGTCGTCGTCAAAGACTCTTACCTCGTAGGAGACGCCGTTGGCCGCGCCCAATGCCACCTGGGCTGGAGGCCGCGGAATACCCAACGACTCGAGACTCCCGTTGTCGGCGTCGGTCGCCGCCGTGCCGGTCAGGCCATCCGGCCCCTGGAGCAGGCTATTGACGGCCGCGCCCGCGCTGGCGAACCCGTTGGCCTCGAACTGCTGGAGGTCCGCGGTCATCAACTCGACCGCGTGATTGAGCCCGGATTCGGCGGCCGCGTGTGCCTGCGCGGCCCCAACGGCGTTGCGAGCCACCATGATCTCGGTCTGGCCGCTCGTGGTCATGGCCGCGCCAAGCGCGGACAGGACCAGCAGCAACATCATCACGGTCACCAGTGCCGCGCCCTGCGCTGATCTCAGCAGGTCCTGTCTTCCACGTCGGTCAGGTCTTCTCGAAGCAGTCATGCGCACGTCGGCCCGGGATTTCGGCACACAATTTTTTGCACACACCATGCCAGGGGCGAGGTCGGGCGTGGACGATACGTAAACCTCTGATTGTCAGACGTTTGTGCCCTCGCGCCATTCACCCAATCGTCCTCGCACTTACGGTTCTGTAGCTGGCGTAACGGATCGCGGTGTCCGAGATCCGTCATCCAGCTCCACGGAAGCGGGCGCCCACCGGCTGAACTGCCTTTCACCTACCAGGTGCGACGAGGGAGCATTCAGGCGGTATGCGACCCCGCCAGCGGGTGAGGCATCGCCGTTCTGGAGGGATGCAGCGGCGGCCGACTCAGGGCAGCCGGAGTTGGTTAATGTCTAGGTCGTCGTAAGTGATCGGGCACTTGGCGTGGCAATACGGCGGTCAGCCCCGACAAGGCGCGACGAGGGAGCATACGGGCAGTATGTGACCCCGCCAGCGGGTGACGCATCGCCGTCCTGGTGAGATGCAGCGGTGGCCAACCTAATGTAGGCCCAATTTGTCGGCCAGGTCATGGAAGTCCGTTGCCGTGACATCGAACGACGGGTCCGGCGACGTGTCGATCTCGCGGTCGGGACCCCACTCGAGTGGCCGTGGCACGTAGGCGGTCTTGAAGCCGAGCGCCGCGGCTGCCCGCAGGTCGCCTTTGTGCGCCGCCACCATCATCACTTCCTGCGGTTCGAGCCCGAGCAGATCGGCCGCGGTGAGATAGACATCCGGGTGGGTCTTGTACTCGTGCGCGAGCTCGGCCGAGAGCACGGCGTCCCATGGCAACCCGGCATGCTTGGCCATGTTCACAAGCAATGCGACATTGCCGTTCGACAGTGACGCCAGGACGAACCGCCCGCGGAGCCGTGTCAAACCGCCTACGGTGTCGGGCCAGGGTGCCAACCGGTGCCACACACGGTTGAGATCGGCGCGCGCCGCCTCGTCGAGCGAGGTCAAGCCGAATTCGGGGATCAACCCATCGAGAATCATCCGATGCAGATCGTCAATCTTGGTCCAGGGCAGCTCGCCACTGCTTACGCGGCGCATCGCAGGACCATACCCGCCCCGCCACGCATCGGCGAATCGCGGCCAGTCGACCTCGAGCCCCGTACGCGCCGACAGCTGCTCGCCTTCCCTGATGATGGACGACCGCCAGTCGACGACCGTGCCGAACACGTCGAAGGTCATCGCCTTCACCTCCGCGAGCCGGGCCGGGTCCGGTTGCGCGCGGCCGTGCGAGCCGGACACAGCCGCGAGCAGACCGGCGATGCCGATTGCGGTCAGTGTCGGGTGAGCCCGCAGACCGGAGACGAGGGACGGTAGCGTCATAGGTCACTCCACGATGATGATGGTGCCGAGCAGCCCCGGGTCCAACGCGTCCAGGTGGTCATGATACGTGCAGGTCTGCGGCATCACAAAGTTGCCGGTCTCCTGGCTCTGCCCGGGTGAGATGTTGCCACCCTGGTTGATGACCGGGCACTCGGTGTGGGCCGGGTGCCGGTCGGACGACATCTCGTGCACGCCGTGGCGCACATGGCGAGCAGGAGCGGGCCCGCGAATCGTGGTCTCATCGCGTCGACCTCGGCAATCTTCTCCCAATTGGGCACGATGAACAATAGCGCCCTCCCTTCGTTCGACCAGTCCCCGGCCATGGTGGTTACATTCGCCTCCCTACCACTAGACCGGGGGAGTAACATCGGAGGGTGCTACTGGGAACGCTCACCGAACCATCCGACGCCGGGTGGGGTCGAACACCGACCGAAGACCGGGTCGTAGATCGGGAGACAGTCCAGCGAATGGCCGAGGGCGAACCGGATGCGCTGGCCGCGGCCTACGACCGTCACATTCGCGCGGTATACGGTCTGGCGATGCGGGTCCTCCAGGACCAGGGTGACGCGGAAGACGTGGTTCAGGAGGTCTTCTCTCAGGCCTGGACCCAGGCGAAGCAGTATGACGCGACGCGGGGCTCGGTGGTGTCCTGGCTGCTGACGATCACCCGCAGCCGGGCCATCGACCGGCTCCGGTCCAGACGCGCCCGACCGGACTCGGCCCCGGCCTCGGGCGAGGTGGCGGTTGTCGAGCTGCCGGACTCCGCGC
This sequence comes from Vicinamibacterales bacterium, assembly GCA_030745255.1. Lineage (GTDB taxonomy): Bacteria > Acidobacteriota > Vicinamibacteria > Vicinamibacterales > UBA8438 > NP936. Next base: position 5,947 of record JASLOY010000013.1, on the reverse strand, counting down.
TTGGTGCAGAGAATGAGGTGCTGACCGCGGAGTCGGCGGCACGGTTGCGATCGGCGTTGAGCGCCCTGCCGCTGCTCGAGCGAGTCGCGATCGAGCTGGCGTATTTCGAAGGACTGACCCAGACGCAGGTCGCCGAACGACTCGAACAGCCGATCGGTACCGTCAAGACACGTATCCGTACCGGGTTGCTGACGCTGCGCGAGGCGCTGAATTCATGAGCGACACGCAGCACGGACAGTTCGACGCGCTGGCGGCTCTGTATGCGATGGGCGCGCTCGGTGAGGACGAGCGTGACGCTTTCGAGACCCATCTCGAGGTGTGTGTGGAGTGCGTGAACGAGGTCAAGTCGCTGCTTCCCGTGACCCACGGTCTCACCCACGGCGCTCTGCCGCTCGAGGCGCCCGCCGCACTTCGCGCGCGGGTCCTGGGTGAGGTGACGGGTGTGACACCCTCCCCACGTGAAGCGCCGGCCGCGGCGCTGCTCGACACCCGGTTCGGGGCGCTTGAGGGGTCGGAAACGTTCGCCCACGTCGTCGAGCCGCCGCGCCGAGGCGCGGGACTCCTGTTCTGGCTGACCGCCACCCTGTTGGTCGCGGCAGCGGGCGGTGGCGGCTGGTATGTGTCAGAGCTCGACCGCCAGACACAAGGGCTGCGCGCGAACATGGACGCCGCGATGCAGCTCGCCAAGCGTGCAGAGCTCGAGCTGGAGTCGGTTCGGTCGGCGGCGGCCGAGCGCGAGGCGGTGCTCGCAATCGTGACCGGGTCGGATGTGGGACAACTGGAGCTGACGGGGCAGCCGCTGGCGCCCCGCGCCTCGGCGCGCGCGTTGTGGAACGCCGCGGCCGACATGGTCGTCCTGGCGACCGGACTGCCGCCGCTACCGGCGGGTGACGTCTATCAGCTCTGGTTCGTGCTGCCCGATGCGCCGGTGAGTGCGACTCTGGTCAAACCGGGTCCGAGAGGCGATGCGACAGTGATGCTCAAGGTGCCGGACGCGGTGACGCTGCCAACGGTGATGGCGTTGACGATCGAGCCGGCTGGCGGCGTCGACGCGCCGACCGGCGACGTCTATCTGTTGGGACAGCCCGCGGAGTGAGTCAGGAAGGAAGACGGAGGACGTCGCCTCGGCTTTTGAGTACTCCGCCAAGAAGGCGAGCAGCGCCTCGCGAGTGTCTGACGACCTGCTCGCCACATTTCCCAAGGTGAACTGCTGGTTCGAGGCAAGCGCGCCCGCGTGGGGTTTGGGGCGCAACCCCGACTGAACAAGCCCCGGGGTTCGGGGCGCAGCCCCGATTGAGATTGCTACCTTCCACCAAGGCTGAGCAGGTTGGCCAGCAACTGGTAGGCGCCGGGCGTGCCGGCCGGCAGTTGCCGCCAGAGCCCGAGCCCCACATACAGCCACCGCCCGTCCCCATAGCGCGCCTCGACGAGCGCGCCACGCTTGACACCTTGATTCGAGGGGAACGTGTCGCTCAGCTCCAGCAGGTCGGTGTAAGCCGGGTCCTTCTGTCCCAGAAAGTAGAGTCCTCGCTCCTGTACCCAGTCGGCCCACGTGGCGTCGGTGATCTCGTTGGGAAAACCAAACACCTGATGGTCTGTGGTGAGCGGCCGCACCGGGGCAAACTCGTCGGTGACCCGGTTGCGGCTGACCACGGCGGGATATGGGCCGTACTGCGCCTCGTTGAACTCGAACTTGTTGTACTGAACGATGAGCGTGCCGCCCGTCTCGACGTAGTCGAGCAACCGGTCGTTGTTGGCGCGGAGGTCCCCATTGCGCTCGTAGGCGCGGACGCCCGTGACGATCACATCGAAACCGGAGAGGTCATCGTAGGCCAGCTGGTCGGCGGTGATGTGCTCGAGCTCGGCGCCAAGCTGTTCAATGGCCGGCGGCACCTCGTCACCCACGCCCTCGACGTAACCGACCCGGAGCCCGGGCTCGAGCTCGACGTCGATGACCTTCATCACGGTGTCGGACCGGTGGACCAACTGCCGACGGGTGATGTGCGGGTACTCCACCACCTGATACCCGCTGCCGAACGTCTCACCCTCCGACGTGACGGATGCACCGATGCGATAATCCCCCGCCGTCACGGCGCCCGGCGCCCGCACCGTGAAGCGCACCGTCTGCGCCTCGTCCTCCCGGGAAAACTCGACCGGCGCGCGGGCCGGTGTCGCCTGCCATCCGGCGGGCAGCTCCAGCACCACGGCACCGCTCGCCGCCTCGCGACCGGCGTAGCGCACCGTCACCCGCACTTCGCGCGCATCGGGCGCCCCGAGCGGGATGATCGCGATCTGCGGGGTCACGTCGACGGCGAACCGCGGCACGACTTGCAGCTCCATCCGCTTCTCGCCCGCGAAGATGTCACTGCCGTACCGGTGCACGATCGGCCGTTCGATGGCGATCCGGCCAGACGTGAAATCGAGCTCGAACACGGCCCGAAACGGCGTCGGCCGGAACGGCAACCCGAACGGGACATCCGGGTCGAACCTGTATCTCGCCGCGTCGGGTAGCTGCTCGAAATGGATGTCGGTTGCCGGCACCGTCTCGGGAAGGCGCATCGGCGACTCGCATTCGTAGACGGCGCCGGCCAACACCACGTCGGCGCCACAGGTGACGTTGGGGCTGGCGAACCCGTCGAAGCGGATCTGCCGCACGGCAACCGCGGTCTCCCCGTAGTTGGCCACCTGCGCCGACACCGTGACCGGCTGGTCGGCCGCTACCACTCCATCGTCTGAGAGCACCTCGATCCGCAGGTCGTGGACGAGCAGCGCAGCCTCCTCGTACTGCGACTCCTTTTGCGCGAGACGGAAATCGATCTCGAACACAGCGTCATCGGCGAGACCGAGCGTGCCCAACCGGCCACGCAAATTGCGCACCGCGGCGAGCCCGGCCAGGACCGCCGTCCGCTGAGCGGCCCCTTCGCCGCGCTCGAATGCCTGGAGCGCCGTAGCGCCGTGGCGCGACAGCGCTGCCAACTCGACGACGAGATCGCGAGGCGCCTGCGAACCGGCGAACCGGACAAGCCCCTCGATAGAGGCGTCGACACCGTCGAACAAGCTCCGCTCCCGAAGATCGGCCTGCCCTGGAATCGTGGTCTCGGTCAGGCGGTAGCGGGCAGAGGCGGGGCCGGGGAGCATCACCAGCGGCGACATGCCCTGGCATTTGTGCATGCTCCGGGCGTGGCTTCCGATCTCGGCGTAGGTGCGGCCAAGGAGCGAGTCGAAGCGGCCGGTATCGACCGTCGTCATGCGTGGCCCACCGGCGGCGGGTGGGGCGCCACCCGGGCCGCCACGACCGCCACGCCCTCCGCGGCCACCGCGTCCGAACCCGAACCCGGCACTGAAATAGAACTTGCTCGCCTGCCAGGGCCGGAGCCCTTCGGCCAGCTGCTCCGGAAAACGATTCGGGTCGGCGGCCGCCGCATAGGCCTCGTGAGCCAGCACCGCGGACGCCTGATGATGCTGCCCGCCACCGTTTCCGTCCGGACTCATCCCCGCAATCACGTCTGGCCGGATGGTCCGGATCATCCGCACGTAGTCGGCCAGTATCTCCTCTCGGCCCCACTTCTCGAACGTCTCGTCCCGACTGAAGGAGTAGCCGAAATCGACAGCGCGGGTGAAATACTGCTCGGCCCCGTCAAGCCGATGGGCCGCCAGCAGCTCCTCTGTGCGCAGCGTCGCCAGCGCATTCAAGAGCTCGGCACCGATCTCGTTCTGTCCGCCGTCACCGCGCGTAGCCGTGACCAGTGTGGTCCGGATGCCCTCGCCCTTGCTCAGCAGAGCCAGCACCGCGTTGTTCTCGTCGTCGGGGTGTGCGGTCGCCATCATGAACGTGCCGGTGGTGTTGAGCTGGCGCAACGCCAGGCCAAGCGCGGTTCGACCGTCGACGCGGTCGGCTGGTTGTGCCCTGAGACCCACCAGTCCCACCCCGGCCACCAGAACGCACAGCGCTCCGCTCAGCACCCGATCGCGCATCTTCATGATTTCTTGAGTATACATCGGCGCTATTTCGCACCGAGCACAGGGCTTATGTGGAAGTTGCCAGGACCGGCTCACGATCGAGGACCTGCTTGTAGAACGCTTCGTATCGCGGCACGATCGCGTTGGCGCAGAACCGCTGTTGGACCGCGGCCAGCGCCGCCTCGGCAACCGCCTGGTGACGCGCCGGGTCGGCCAACAGGGCAACCCCACTCGCCGCCATCGCATCGATGTCGTCGGGGTGGTGCAGGAAGCCTGTCACGCCGTCGTCGACGACCTCTGGGAGACCGCCCACCCGGGATGCCACCACCGGCACCTGGCACGCCATTGCCTCGAGTGCCGCCAGACCGAAACTCTCCTCTTCGGATGGCAGCAGGAACAGATCGGCCACTGACAGGAGCGGCACCACCTCTTCCTGCTCGCCGAGCTGTTCCACCACATCGGCCAGACCCAGCTCGCGGGCGCGGCGACCGGCCATGTCCAGATCGGGCCCATCGCCCACCAGCAACAACCTGGAGGGGACGCGCTGTCTGATCCGGTCAAAGATGTCGATTACCGCTTCGGCCCGCTTCACGGGTCGAAAATTCGACACGTGGATCACCAGCCGACACCCGGCGTCCCCACCGGTGAACCGGGCTCGCAGTACCGGGTCCGGGGACCGATGATGGTAGCTGCAGTCGAGAAAATTCGGGATCACCTGGATGTCGGCCCGCACCGACAGCTGGCGATATGTGTTCTCACGCAGGCTCTCGGAGACCGCCGTCACCCCGTCGGACTGGTCGATGCAGAACGCCGCCGTCTCGGAATAGGAGCTGTCACTGCCGATGAGCGTGACGTCGGTGCCATGTAGCGTCGTGATGACACGCGGCACCTTCGTGCCGGGTGCGTTCGCCAGAATCTGCCGCGCCAGATAGGCCGCGGCAGCATGCGGAATCGCGTAGTGAGCGTGGATGATGTCGAGGTCGTACTCGCGGCTGACCTGGACAATCTTGTTGGCCAGGGACAGCAGATACTGCGGCTCGCGAAACAGCGGATACCCAGGCGTATGAACGGCATGGAAGGCAAGCCCCACACGAAGCTCAGACACCCGGAACGGCATCTCCGTGCTGATCAGGCGAACCTCATGCCCCCGGTCGGCCAGCGCTTTGGCGAGCTCGGTCGCCACGATGCCGCTACCACCCACCGATGCGTAACAGACGATGCCTACGTTCATGTCCTGTTCATTTCATCACGTCTGACCGGACGATCGGTTCCCGGACGACGAAGCCTTCGGCGAACGCCACACCCACCGAGGCGCCAAATCCCGCATCGCGGGTCTCGATCAGCTGTCGGAAGCGTGGCGTGGTCAGCCGGGTCGACACCGCGTCCTCGGCGTCCGGGCTGAATTGACTGCGATGCGAGTCGAGCGCCTGCTGCTTGGCGTCGTAGTCTGCCGACACGTCTACGACGAATGAGGGCGACACCGCGTCATTGATGAAGTAGAAGCAGATCCAATCCGGCCGCCACGCATCCCCGGCGGCTTCGTATCTCCGCAACCCGCTCTTGAACACCGCCGTGGTCAACACCTGACTGGCCGCCACGTGGTCCGGATGGCGGTCCGCCCAGTGAGGAATGAGCACGGTCGCTGGGCGACATCGCCGCACGAGCTCGGCGGCGCTTCTGACCTGATCGGCGCCCCCGATCTCGCCATCCGGCCATCTCAGGTTCTCGCGCCAGGCGACGCCCAGCACGGTCGCGGCCGCATTGGCCTCTGCCAACCGCTCGTCCACCGTTCCGTTGCTCCCGAGCTCGCCGCGTGTCAGGTCGCACAGACCGACCTGGTGTCCCAGGCGAACCTGTTTGGCGACGGTGCCGCCAGCCCCGATTTCGATGTCGTCCGGGTGCGGTCCGAAGCCCAGCAGATCGACCGTCATGTGCCTTCTCAGACGGCCACGACCGGTTCAGCGCTTACCATCAAGCGGGCCGCACT
>JASLOY010000139.1 GCA_030745255.1 Vicinamibacterales bacterium | reverse complement strand
GACGTCGCGCCCGTCGCCGGAGGACGGCGCTGCCGACGCCGGGTCGACGCACAGTCTGGCTCCACGGGGCAACATGTCGCGCATCGGCGTGCAGCCGGCCGCCGACCAGCCCGACTTCGTACCAACACCGCCGCCGCCGGCCGCCGCTGCACCGCTGGCGCCAATGGCCCCGCCGGCCCCCGCGCCGGTGCGCGCGGCGCCGACGAGTGCCGCGGCCGATGATGCAGCTGGCGACACCACGCCACGCACCGCCGAAGACATGGTGGGCGCGGTGCGGTACTACAAGTTGGACCAGGCGCTGCAGCAGGTCGTCAAGGAAGAGCCGGCAACCCCGGTGCGTGTCATCGTGCGGACGACGCCGGGCATGCACGCCTCGACAGCCGCTTTGCTGAGCGAGGCGGGCCGCGAGGTGCACAGTGTCCACGCGCAGATCGAGGGCCTCAGCGCGACTTTGTCGGCGTCCGACGTGGCGGTGCTCAGCGAGGACCCGTCGATTGCGCGGATGTCGATCGACGCGGTGGTCAAGGCGACTGCCGAGCCGACCCCGGGCGACGTGCTCCGTGGCGCGCTCGGCCTGACGCCCAACGGCGGCGTCGTTTCGAGCGACAAGAAGTGGAAGGGACGCAGAGTCCGGGTCGCCATCATCGACTCGGGCATCGAGCCGACTGACGACCTGAAGAAGAACCGGGTCCGCTATTTCTACGACTTCACCAACGGTGGCGTGCGCACGGCGCCGTATGACGACTACGGGCATGGCACCCACGTGGCCGGGCTCATCGGGGGACGCGGCCGGATGTCGGGCGACGAGTACGAAGGACCGGCGCCACGCGCCCGCTTCGTCGGCGTGAAGGTGCTCGATGGCACCGGGTCCGGCTACACGAGCGACGTGCTGGCCGGGCTCGAGTACGTCATCAACAACAACCAGAAGCTGCGCGTCGACGTCATCAACCTGTCGCTGGGCCACCCGATCTTCGAGCCGGCGGCCACCGACCCGTTGGTGCAGGCGGTGGAGCGCGCCGTGGCCGAGGGCATCGTCGTGGTCGCCTCGGCGGGCAATATGGGCATGAACCCGGAGACCGGCGAAGTCGGGTACGCGGGCATCTCGTCGCCGGGCAACGCGCCGTCGGCCATCACGGTCGGCTCGGTCGATCTGAACTACACGGCGCACCGCGCCGACGATGCGGTGGGCCCCTACAGCTCGCGTGGCCCGACCTGGTACGACGCCTTCGCCAGCCGGACCTGGCGGCACCGGGACATCAACTGGCGGCAACTGCGGCGCTGCAAGGTTCGATTTACCAAGAGTACCCAAACCTGCAGGTGGCCTGGGGCGACCGGTCGCCGGCTCGGTATCTGCGACTGACCGGCACGAGCATGGCGGCGGCAGTGACGACCGGCGTGGTGGCGATGATGATCGACGCGGCCGACGACCGGCACGCGGCCGGGTCGTATGACGACGAGATCGTCGCACTGCTCAACGCCGACGCGGGCAGCGATAGCGTCATCGACAACGCAGCGAGCGGCGACGCGACCGTAGTCTACGACACCCAGAACCCGGACCAGACGATCGACGTGGCGAACCTGCCGCCGCCGACCGAGACCGCGGAGGAGCTGGCGCAGATCGCCGAGATGAAACTGGCGATTGAAGCGCAGGTATCCGTCATGGTGGCGGCCGGCACCTTCCCGGTGGCGCAGACCGACAGCGAACGGCTCGAGCAGCTGGAGGCCGCCTACGTCACGCTGTATGGCGACACCGTGTCCGCGTTCGACGTCAACGACTTCTTCGACTTCGAGTGGTCGCGCAGCATCACCCCCAACGCGGTGAAGGCGATACTGCAATACACGGCGATTCCGATGGACGACCACGACCTACTGACCCAGGGCGCCGGGTCGCTGAACGCGGTGGGCGCCGTGCGGCTGGCCAACGCCGTCGATTTCAAGGCGGATCCGGGCCAGTACTGGTTGCGCACGACGGTTACGCCTGGCGACCTGCTGGGCGGCGCGGCGCTCGCCTGGAGCCAGCGCATCGTCTGGGGCGACCGCATCGTCTGGGGCGACCGCCTCATTTGGGGAGACCTGGCCCTGGAGATACTGTCGGGTCAAGGCACCGGGCAGAATGTCGGACACAGCGTCGAACAGATAAGTACGGTCAGCAACTGAGCTCGCAGCAGTGAGACTCACGCTGGCAGCGGAACAATGACGATGCTGAACCAACCGACACCCGACCGAGGCACCGCTCGCCGCGCTGGCGCCTCGAGGGTTGGCGTGCCAACCGGGCTCGAGGTGCCGACGGGGCTCCCGGGCGACACCGGACGTGCCGCGGCCCTTGCGGCCAGCGTTGCCACATCGGGAGTCGCCAATCCGACCCGCGCGAAGGTGCGCGACGACGACCTGCCACGATTCGCCGCGCAGCGTCGCCAAGACTGGTGGGCCGAGCTGCCCGAGCTGGTCTCCCGCGACGTGACGCTTCGCGGGCTCGAACCGACCGACGCGGCGTCGCTCGTCACGATGCTGTCATCGGCCAAGGTCGAAGAGTTCATCTCGCCGGCCCCAGCCACACTCGACGAGGCGCGCGGCTTCATCGACTGGACCCATCGCGCCCGCAAGGCGGGCCGCTACATCTGCTTCGGCATCGTGCCGCATGGGCAGACTGACGCCATTGGCATCTTCCAGATCTGGCCGGTCGAGCCAACCTTCCGAACCGCCGAGTGGGGGTTCGCGATCGGGCACCGGTACTGGGGCTCGGGTCTCTTCATCGAGAGCGCCCGGCTCGTCGCCGATTTCGCGTTCGAGACGCTCGGCACCTCCCGAATCGAGGGACGAGCCGCCATTGAGAATGAACGGGGCAACGCGGCCCTGCGCAAGCTCGGCGCCGAACCAGAGGGGCTGCTGCGCCAGTGTTTCGAGTGCACCGGCGGCGTGGTGCGCGACCACATCTTGTGGGCGCTGCTCGACAAAGACTGGGGCCGTGTGCGACCGACGCTGACCCCTAAGGGCAGAACAACAGACTGACCGAGAGCTGCCTGATTGACTGACTGACTGATTGACTGACCTGCTGCCCCGCTGACCGACTGCCGGTCCCCGCCCCGTCCGATCCACCTGGTTGCTCCCCAGCCAGGGCAGGTGAAGTTCGTCCAAGAAAAAGCGCCGCATTTCCGTCTAGTGTGATAGGTTGGGGATCCCTCGTTTAAGCTGCGGGCCGGTCACTCCCCTGCCGCCTCGCGCGACGGGCTTCGACCTCAGGTGAGTCTGAGGAGGACAGCCTCGTGTCGGCTGACCGGGACAGGCCTGTGGAGAAACCGACGAACCCCACGTTGCCCCCACCGCAGCGCCACATGTGGCGACACGGGCCTTTCGTGGCCCGGTTCGGCGCGTGTGCCCTGAGCGTCATCGCAGTCGGTTGGCTGGCCTCGCCGTGGTCGCCGCTGCTTAGGACACCGGAGACGACCGGCGCAGGCACCATGACCGAGCTTGGCGCGCCGGTCGTGCCGGCCCGGGCGCCAGCCGCACCGCTGCGACTCGCGACACTTCAGACACAGACCAGGCGCGCCACCGAGCCGACGCGACAGACTCCAGCAGCGTCGCGACCGGCGATGACCATCGCCCCGGACACGCGACGGGCCGACTTCGTACCGACACCCGAGCCGCCAGTTTCGACACCTGAACCGACCACAGCGCGGCCAGTGGAACCGGCCACACCGCCACGCAATCGTGATGATGCCGAGTCGCCTCGCGCGGATGTCGCAGATGTCCCGGATATCGATGACACTGAGCCGGAACGTGCCAAAGACACTGTCGCCAACATCCAGTACCGGAAGCTGGACACGGGGCTGCGTCAGGCGCTCGAGACCGCACCGGCGACGCCGGTGCGGGTTATCTTGCGCACCGTTCCGGGCGCCAGCGGGACGACAGCCGAGTGGCTTGCCTCGGAAGGTCGACAGGTCCACCAGCTCCATCCATCCATCAGCGGGCTGACCGCCACACTCTCGGCGTCGGATGTGGCGGCGCTAAGCACCGACTCCGCGATCAGGCAACTGTCGATCGACGCGGTGGTGCAGGCGACCGCCGAGCCGACCCCGGGTCACGTGCTGCGCCAGGCGCTTGGACTGAGAATGGGCGGCGGGGTCATCTCCGGCGGTCCCCGCTGGAGCGGGAGGGGCGTGACCGTAGCAGTGGTCGATTCCGGCATCGCACCCTCCGCGGATCTCACGGCCGACCGGATCACGGCGTTCTTCGACTTCACCCGCCCGGATAGTGATGACGCGGAGGTGCCCACCACGCCGACCGACGACTATGGCCATGGCACCCATGTCGCCGGGCTCATCGGCGGAACCGGCGCCATGTCGGACCTCGAGTACGCGGGGGCGGCCTCGCAGGCGACCTTCATCGGGTTCAAAGTGCTCGATGGGACCGGCAGCGGGTATACCAGCGACGTGCTGGGCGCGATCGAGTTCGCGATGGAGAACAACGACTCGTTCGGCATCGACGTGATGAACCTGTCGCTGGGGCATCCGATCTTCGAGCCGGCTGCCGACGACCCGCTGGTGCAAGCGGTCGAAGCGGCAGTAGCGACCGGTGTCGTCGTGGTCGTGTCGGCGGGCAATCTGGGGATCAACAAGGAGACCGGCGAGGTCGGCTACGCCGGCATCACCTCGCCGGCGAACTCCCCATCTGCCATCACCGTGGGCTCGTTGGATCTGAACTACACGGCGTCGCGAGCAGACGACAATGTCGGCCGCTACAGTTCCCGTGGTCCGACCTGGTATGACGCCTTCGCCAAACCAGACCTCGTGGCACCGGGACATCAACTGGCGGCGGTCGCGGCCCAGAACAGCACCCTCTATCTCGACAACCCCAATCTACATGTTGCGTGGAGCAGCAAGCATCGAACGACGCGGCGGTTTCGTCGGAGGAGTACCCCGCCGCCGGCCCAGTATTTGCGCTTGACCGGGACGAGCATGGCGGCGGGGGTGACGAGCGGCGTCATCGCGATGATGATCGAGGCGGCCTCAGACGAGGTGTACACGAGCGACTACGATGAAGACCTCCTCGACAGCGATCTGATGGATCTGACAAGCACCGGAGACACCAGCACGTCTGACGGCGACAGCTTCGACGACGATGGCGATGACGATGATGACGACGAGCGCGCGACCGGTGACGACACTGAGCTAGAGGACGACACCCGCTGGCGACGGCGGAGGAGGGCGAGGCGCTGGTCGAACCGCGGTTACGCCAATGTCGGCATCAGCTCGGTGCTGGCGCCCAATGCGATCAAGGCAATGCTGCAATACACGTCGATTCCGCTGGAGGGCGTTGACGTGCTGACCCAGGGTGCGGGTGGATTGAACGCCGTGGGCGCCGTCCGGCTGGCCAACGCGGTCGACGACAAGGCGGCGGTGGGTGACTACTGGCTGCAGGCGACCCTGACCGCCGGCGACCTGCTCGGCGGCGACACCCTCGCCTGGGCCGAGCGGCTGGTCTGGGGCGACCGGCTGGTCTGGGGCGACACCGTCTACTGGAACGAGGAGGCCTGGGGACAGCGGCTCGTCTGGGGCGACCGGCTGGTCTGGGGCGACCGCCTGGTCTGGGGCGATCTGATGCTGGCCCTCGCGGGTGAAGATGAAGAGGGGGAGCTCTCCGACGAACGGCTCGTTTGGGGCGACCGCCTCGTCTGGGGCGATCGCATCATCTGGGGCGACCGCATCATCTGGGGCGATCGGCTCGTCTGGGGTGACCGCCTCGTCTGGGGCGATCTGGCCGAATACACTATGGTTGGCGGACAAAGCGCCGACTTCGAAGACTAGTCGACTGGACGACTGACGGGCGCCGAGCGCCACAATTGCCGACGGCACACGACATGACCATGCCGAAGCAGCCAGCACCGGGAGCCACCGTCACGCGTATCGTGGCGCCCGGCGATCTGTTGCTCGACGTGCCGGTTGGGCTGCCGGGCAACACCGGCCGGGCCGGGCTGATCTCGGCCACCTTCGCCCCCTCGACATTGTCAATGGCGCAACCCCTGCGCCCGAAGGTCCGCCACGACGACCTGCCGAAGTTCGCGTCGCAACGCCGCGCGGACTGGTGGGCCGAGCTGCCGTCGCTGGTCTCCGACGCGGTCACGTTGCGCGGTCTGCGCGCCACCGACGCCGGTGCGCTGGTCTCGGTGCTGGGCTCTCCGTCGGTCGAAGCCTACATTTCGCCAGGGCCGGCGACGCCCGACGAGGCGCGCGGCTTCATCGACTGGACGCACCGCGCCCGCGAGGCCGGCCGCTACATCTGCTTCGGCATCGTACCCGAGGGACTGACTCAGCCGGTCGGCCTGTTCCAGATCTGGCCACTGGAACAAAGCTTCCGGACCGCCGAGTGGGGGTTCGCGCTCGGACATCGCTACTGGGGCTCTGGTCTCTTCATGGAAAGCGCCCGACTCGTCGCCGACTTCGCCTTCGACGATCTAGGCACGGCCCGCATCGAGGGCCGCGCGGCGGCGGAGAACGCCCGTGGCAACGCCGCGCTCCGCAAGCTGGGCGCCGAACCCGAAGGGCTGCTGCGCCGCTGTTTCGAATGCACGGGCGGCGTGGTGCGCGACCACATCCTGTGGGCGCTGCTCGATGACGACTGGCGACGGGTTCGACCGACGCTCTTCCGCTGAAGCACCGCCAGGCTGCCTCGCCAACAGTCCCGCCCCCCTGTTCGGCGCAGCACAAGAGAAACAACGGCTTGCATCAGGCCGCACCCGGACCCTGTCGAGGACCGGGGATTGAAGTACCCTAGGAAGAGCTTTGAGGGGACCGCTCCATGACGCGTTTCGCCCGGTCGCTTGCGGCATTCGGTCTGGTACTCGGGCTGACGGCGGCACCCGCGCACGCCCAAGCTGACGTCACCTCGCCCGAGGCGGCGCTCGGCTTCCCGATCGGCACCGACTACCACCTGGCCACCTACGCGGAGCTGACCGCTTACTGGCAGACGCTCGCACGCGACTCGGACCGGATGCATCTGGAGTCGATCGGGGAGACGGCCGAAGGCCGGGACCAGTGGATGGCGATTGTCACGTCGCCCGAGAACCACCGCCGGCTCGACCGGTATCGGGAGATCGCCCGGCTACTGGCACGCGCCGAGGGGCTGAGGGACGCCGAGGCGCGGGAGCTGGCGGCCGAGGGGAAAGTGGTGGTCTGGATCGACGGGGGATTGCACGCCAGCGAGGTCCTGGGGGCGCAACAGCTCATCGAGCTCGTCTACCAGATGGTGAGCGGCACCGACGCCGAGACCCTGCGGTTTCTCGACGACATCATCCTGCTGGCCGTGCATGCCAACCCGGACGGACACGACCTGGTGGCCGACTGGTACATGCGGAATCCGGACCCCGAGCAGCGGACGACCAGCGGGTTGCCGCGTCTCTACCAGAAATATGTCGGGCACGACAACAACCGCGATTTCTACATGTCGACGCAGCCGGAAACCATCAACATGAACCGGGTGCTCTATCGCGAGTGGTTTCCGCAAATCGTCTACAACCACCACCAGTCGGGACCGGCCGGGGCGGTGCTCTTCGCGCCGCCGTTCCGGGGGCCGTTCAACTATGTCTACGACCCGCTGATTCCAATTGGCCTCGACCTCATCGGCGCCGCGATGCACACCCGGTTTGCGGTCGAGGGCAAAGCGGGCGCCACCATGACCCGCGGCGGCACCTACTCGACCTGGTGGAACGGCGGGCTGCGCACGACCCCGTACTTCCACAACATGCTCGGCCTGCTCACCGAGATGATCGGCAATCCGACCCCGATCGAGATCCCGTTCGTGCCCGAACGCCAGCTGGCCAGCGTCGACAACCCGTTTCCGATTGCCCCGCAGCCGTGGCACTTCCGGCAATCGATCGAGTACTCGATGACCGCCAATCGGGCGGTGCTCGACGTGGCGTCGCGTCACCGGGAGCAGTTTCTCTTCAACATCTATCGCATGGGACGGAACGCGATCGAGCGCGGCTCGCATGACACCTGGACGACCTCCCCCGGCCGCCTGGCCCAGGTGCAGGCGGCCATTGCCGACGAGGGGCTGACCCGCTCGGCTGGTCCGGGCCGGCGGCGGGGGGCGCCGCTCCCCTTCTTCGACGATCTGCGTGACCTGCTGCTGCGGGACCCACGCGGCTACATCCTGCCCGCCGACCAGTCCGATTTTCTGACCGCGACCAAGTTCGTCAACGCGTTGATCAAGAACGGCGTGACCGTGCACCGGGCCACCACCCCTTTCGTGGTCGACGGGGCGGAGTATCGCGCCGGCTCCTACGTGGTGCGGACGGCGCAGGCGTTCGGCCCCCACGTCCTCGACATGTTCGAGCCCCAGGACCACCCCAACGACCTCCAGTACCCCGGTGGCCCACCGATACCG
>JASLOY010000138.1 GCA_030745255.1 Vicinamibacterales bacterium | reverse complement strand
TCGGGCCGCCGTCATCAACCGAATTCGCAACGTCGTCACGAGTCGGCAGACCTACGCCCTGCGCACCACGCCGACGATTGACAACCCGTTGCCGGACGCCGCGGCGCCGGCGTTGATGCTCGTGCAGATCGTCTCGGTGGTGCCCGGACGCGAGCAGGATTACCTGCGCGTGATGGCGACCGACGTGCTCCCGCATTTCGACGAGGCGGAGATGCATCACAGGAGCGGCGCGTTGACCTTCGGCGGCGAAGGCGGATACGTCCACGTCTTTCACGTCGAGACCTTCGCCGAGCTCGACCAGGGCTCGCCGCTGGCGCGGGCGCTCGGGGCCGAGGGCGCGGTGGACGTGACGGCGAAGCTGTCGGGCATCGTGACCCGCAGCGATCAGTGGCTGGTCCGGTATCTGCCGGACGAGAGCTTCCGGCCCGAGGCCGACGAAGTCGAAGCCGAAGCCAAGAGTCGGCCCTAGCCGGACTGTCTTCAGGGACCGGTCGGACCTTGGAGCTGCCATGACGCCGTGAACGATGTCGTCCGCAATGAGTGATCTCCGACAGGACGTCCGGTACGGGTTCCGGAAGCTCGGCAAGAGCCCGGGGTTCACGGCCGTGGCGGTGCTGACCCTGGCCCTCGGGATCGGCGCGAACACCGCGGTCTTCACGGTCGTCGACAATCTCCTCTTCCGACCGCCGCCGTTCGAGCACGTCGAGCGCCTCATGGGCCTCCGTGACGTGAATCCCGAGCAGGGTCTGACCGAAGCGGACAACGTGGCGCCGTCGCCCGGCAATTTCCTCGATTGGCGTGACCAGAGCCGGTCGTTCGAATACATGGTGGCGTGGCGCAACTGGTTCTACTCGGTGGCGGGCCCGCTGGGCCACGGCGCGACCCCAGAGCAAATTCGAGGCGTGCGGGTCTCGCCATCGTTCTTCCGGATGCTCGGTGTGGAGGCGGCGATCGGGCGGACCTTCCGCGACGAGGAAGAAGAACCTGGCAAGGACCAGGTGGTCGTCCTGACACACGGGTTCTGGCAGCGACGCTACGGCGGCGATCCGGGAATCGTCGGGCAGACTCTGCTGATCGACGGCCGGCCGTTCACGGTGGTTGGTGTACTGCCGAACGATTTCTACTTCTTGCAGTCCGACTTCGAGATGTGGATGCCTTTTCCGGTCGATGCCGACTTTCGCGGTCGCGACGATCACTCGATCGTCGTCTACGCGCGTCTCGCGCCGGGTGTATTGCATGGCGAGGCGCAGGCGGAGATGGACGCGATCGCGAGGCGTCTGGCGAACGCGTATCCGGCGACGAACGAAGACTGGGGTGTCGCCGTCGTGCCCGTCCACCCGCCGCGCTACGATCGCGGATTCGAGCAGGCGCTTCTCGTGCTCCTCGGCGCGGTGGGGTGCGTCTTGCTGATCGCGTGCTCCAATGTCGCGAACCTGCTGCTGGTGCGTGCCGGTGCTCGGCAACGCGAGTTCGCCGTGCGCGCCGCGGTGGGGGCCTCTCGCTGGCGCCTTGTGCGCCAACTGCTGACCGAGAACACCATGCTCGCCGTGCTCGGCGCCGCCGGAGGCATCCTCGTTGCGGCGGTCGGGCTGCGTGCGCTGGCGCCGCTGGTTCCGCCCGTGGCCACCTACACGCCTCCCTCCCCGCAGATCGACCTGCGGGTATTGGCCTTCACGGGGATCACGGCGCTGGTGACCGCGTTCGCGTTCGGGCTCCTGCCCGCGCTCCAGTCGAGCCGCACGGAGACGCTACGCGTCGCTGCGAGCGCAGGGCGCTCGACTGCGGGTCGTGCCCTGCTCGTCGCCGAGCTCGCACTCTCGGTCGTGCTGCTGTTCGGCGCCGCGCTGCTCATCCGGACCTTGTGGAATCTGCAGCGGGTCGATCCGGGGTTCCGCCCCGACCGTCTGCTGACGATGCAGGTGTGGTTGCCGGAGAGAAAGTATCCGGACCCCGCCGGCGTGCAGGGGTTCTCCGACGAGCTGCTGCGGCGCACGCGTCGTCTCCCGGGCGTTCGCGATGCGGCGACCGTGAACACGCGGCCTTTTCTCGGCTGGTTTCTCACGGCCGACGTCGAGGTGCCGGGTCGGATTCCGGCGGAGGGAGGAGAGGAACCATGGCCGACCTATCGTGTCGTTTCACAGGGCTACTTCGACACGCTCGGCGCTGAACTGGCGCGCGGCCGCGGGTTTGCAATCACTGATGGACCCGAGGCGGCGTCCGTCGTGGTGATCAACGAAGCCATGGCTCGCCGGTACTGGCCCGAGGTGGAGCCGGTCGGCAGACAGTTTCGGCCGCGCTTCGCGACGGCACCTGCGCCGTGGGTGCCGGCGGCGAGAACCGACTGGTTCACGGTGATCGGTGTGGTGCGCGACTTCAGTGAGCACAAGCTGGAAGAGCAGATCGTCCCAGTGGCGTACTTCTCGCAGCGCCAGAACCCGTCTCGCCTCATGAATCTGGTGGTGCGCAGTCAGGCGTCGCCCACGGGTGTCGCCGCTGCCGTGCAAGCAGAAATCAGGGCCATGGATGGCGACCTCGGTGTCTACGACCTGAAGACAATGGACGCGATTCTCTCCCAGGCGGTTGCGCAGCCGCGTTTCAACTCGGTCCTGCTCTGGATCTTCGCCTCGCTCGCCCTGTTGCTCTCCGGCGTGGGAGTCTACGGGGTCACGTCGTATCTCGTCGCCAGGCGCGCTCGAGAGTTTGCCATTCGAATTGCGATGGGCGCCCGCTCGCGGGACATGTTCCGGCTCGTGACCCGCGAGGCGGTGGTGCTCGCGGCAGTCGGGATCGTCGTCGGCGTCCTCGGTGCGCTCGTGCTCGGCCGCGTGCTCGCTACCGTGCTCTACAACGTTGCCCCGACAGACCTCACCGTGTTGTTCGGGGCGTCGAGTGTCGTCTTCGTGGTCGCCTTGTCCGCTTGTTGCCGACCGGCGTGGCAGGCGATGCGGGTCGACCCGATGCGCGTGCTGCAGTCCGAGTAGCGGAGCTCGGAGTCCGGCCACGATCTGCCGCATCGAACAGTGCCCTGAACAGTTCGAGTCACGCGGCTCCAGTGCCGACGTGCACCCCGATTTGTCGATCGGTGGCCGCCAAACCACACATTATTGTAGGGTCGAGCCGGACGAAAGTGCCTTCCAAAGCCATTCTAGGCCCACCATGGACCAGCCGAGATACGAAAATGTGGACACCAGACGGAGGCCCACACCGGTGTCGAGAATCCGCAGGCAAGTGTCTGCGGCCACCATGCTCTTTAGCCCCGGTTTTCGGACTCCATTTGGGTTTTCCGCTATCCTGGCCCGTTCCTTGCTAGCTGGCTAGGGCAACTGCAACGGCGCCGCCACAGCGGTGACCGCCCACGGCCGCGAGAAATCCCGCACGGCTCTTCCTGACCGTCGTCGGGTTCGTCTTCGGTGCGTCGTCGTCATTTTCGGCACGTGTGTCTGGTTGGAGACCCAAGTGGAAGTCACCGGCAAAGCGACTCGTATTCAGCTCTTCAACATTGCGACGCCACAGATGCGGGCGTTCCACATATCGTGGTTCGCGTTCTTCCTCTGCTTCTTCGCCTGGTTCGGTATCGCCCCGTTGATGAAGATCGTCCGCGACGAGATGGCGTTGACGCAATCACAGGTCGGCTGGCTCGTCATCGGGTCGGTCTCCATCACGGTGGTGGCGCGACTGTTGGTCGGGTGGCTGTGCGACCGGATCGGCCCCCGACTGGCCTACACGTGGCTGCTGATTCTGGGGTCGCTGCCCGTCATGGGTATCGGGCTGGCGCAGGATTTTCAGACGTTCCTGATCTTCCGGGTGCTGATCGGTGTCATCGGCGCATCGTTCGTGATCACGCAGTACCACACCTCGGTCATGTTCGCGCCCAACGTCGTCGGCACCGCCAACGCGACGACCGCCGGATGGGGCAACCTCGGCGGCGGGGTCACCCAGCTCGTCATGCCAATCGTGCTCGGCATCCTGACGGTAGGCGCCTATGTGCCGTTCACCGACATACAGTTCCTGCCGGGTCTCGGTGTGAGTGATGCCGTCGCATGGCGAGCGGCGATGGTGCTGGCCGGGGCGATGTGCGCGCTGGTCGGCGTGGCCTACTACTTCCTGACGCAGGATGCGCCCGAGGGCGACTACCGCGCGCTGCGAGCCGCCGGCAAGCTCAGACCGACACACTGCGTGAAGGGCTCGTTTGCCGCGGCGGCGCGAGACACGCGCGTGTGGGCGTTGTTTGTGATCTACGGTGCCTGCTTCGGCATAGAGCTGACCTTCAACAACGTCGTTGCCCTGTATTTCATCGACTATTTCGACTTCTTCCAGTCGATGGGCGCCGTGCAGGCTGTGCAGTGGGCCGGCGCAGCCGCGATGCTCTACGGGCTGACGAACTTATTCGCGCGGACGCTCGGTGGAGCCGTGGGCGACCGCTTCGGCCGAAGGTGGGGACTAGCCGGACGGGCCCGATGGCTGTTCCTCGCTTTGTTCACCGAAGGACTGGCGCTGATGCTCTTTTCTCAGGTGTCCGTCCTCAGGCTCGCTCTGCCGACGCTCTTGCTCGTCGGTGTGTTCGTCCAGATGTCGAACGGTGCAACGTATGCCGTCGTGCCGTTCATCAACAAGAAAGCGCTCGGGTCGGTTGCTGGCATCGTCGGGGCCGGTGGCAACGCCGGGGCGGTCGCCGCCGGATTCCTGTTCCGGGGCGCGATTCCCTGGTCGACCGCATTTCTTGTTCTCGGCGCGCTCGTTACGTTGAGCGCATTTCTGGCGTTCGCGGTGCGCTTCAGCTCCGAGGCCGAGACCGAGGCGCGCACCGCGCTCGAAGCGGCGCTAGGGGATCGGCAGGGAAGCCTGATGCCCGCACCCGAAGCCGCCGCGTAGCCAGGCCGCCATGCGGCCCGAGAGGAGGATTCCATGGCAAATCCCGCAGAAGTGTGGAAAGCGGACAAGCACGGATTCGACGTCTGGCCCGATGTGGTGCGTTACGCTGGCGCCAGGACCCCGATGAGCGAGATCGCCAGCCCCGATCTCGAGCGAATGAAGTGGCACGGGTTCTTCTATCGCAAGCGCGACGAACCGGGCCGCTACATGAACAGGGTCCGCATCACCGCCAACGAGCTGACGTCTGACCAGGCGCAGGCGATTGCCCTGTTGGCCTACGAGCACGGCCATGGCATCGTCGACGTCACGACACGAGCCAATCTCCAGGTGCAGGGGTTGAGCGTCGAGCACCTGCCGGCGGTGGCCGACCGGTGGGCAGCGGTCGGGCTGACGTCGATGCAGACCGGCCACGACAACATCCGCAACGTGTTTGCGCATCCGTTCAGCGGCGTACTGCCCAACGAGCTGATCGACACGCGCGGGCTCTGTCGCGCCGTGACGGCGCTGTTCATCAATAAGCGCGAGTACGCCGACCTGCCCCGGAAGGTCAACATCTGTCTCAACGGCGCCGCCGAGCACTCGACTCATTTCTGGACGCAGGACATCAGCTTCCTGGCGTGCCGGGTCGAGGGCGAGGTGTTCTTCCAGTTGCTCGTCGGCGGTACTCAAGGACAGAATCCGCATCTGGCATGGCTCCTCCCGGTACTGGTCCGGCCCGCGCAGGTGGTGGCGGTCACCCGCGCGATTCTGGACCTGTTTCGCGCGCAAGGCTCGCGCAAGAAGCGGCACCAGGCGCGGCTCTGCTATCTGGTGGAGCAGATCGGCGTCGACGGTGTACTGGACGCGATCATCGATCGAGTCCCACTCCGCAGCTCGGAAGGAGACGCGGCCCCGACGCCGGCCGGCCAGAACGACGATCTCGTGGGATGGTTTAATCAGCGCGACCCCGGGCTCTGGACAATGGGGCTATGTGTGCCGCTCGGGCGGCTCAGCTGGAGTCAGCTTGAGGCGGTCGCGATCCTGGCCAAACGGTGGGGAGACGGCCAACTCCGGACGACGCATGAGCAAGGGCTCGCGGTCGTCAATATTCCGACCGGGTTCAAGGCCGCGGCGGCGACCGCCGCCGCGGCGGCCGGCCTGAGCGTGCATGCAGACTCACTGGCGCGGAACACGATCGCCTGCACCGGCACCCAGTTCTGCAACATCGCGGTCACCGAAACCAAGGGCGCGATGTTCCGTCTCATCGACACGCTGCGCCAGCGCATGCTCACGCTCCATGGCATTCGTATCCACATGAGCGGTTGTCCCTCGACCTGCGCCCAGCACTTCACCGCCGACATTGGTCTCAAAGGGGTCCGGGTTCGGCGCCTGATCGGCACCCGCGAGGGGTTCGACATGTTTCTTGGTGGCGGCCTCGCCGGTGACGTGCACATGGGGCTGCGGTACAAGCTCGGTGTCGATGCCGAGCAGCTCCCGCTGGTCATCGAGGAGGTGGTGAAGCAGTACTACTTGAAGCACCGCCCGGGCCAGACGTTCAGCGCCTACTGGCGCGAGCGGCTGCGCGAGGACGAGGCGGCGAAAGTCGGCGAAGAGGATTATCGGCCGTCCACCTGGCTCTGCGAACGGTGCGACTACCGGCACCTGGGTGAGGACCCGCCGGTGTTCTGTCCCGGTTGTGCCGGGGTGCGCCGGCTCTTCGCGCGGGTCCTTCCCGAAGAGCCGGTCGAACGGGTTGACCAGGTTGAGCATGTCGTTCGGGGTGACAAGACGGTGCAGCGGGAAGGGGCACTATGTTGACCGGGCGACCTGGTGTACGCTCGGGGGGCGGGGAGGTACGGTGCAATCCGGAAAGCAGGCAGCCGGGTGCACTCGCTGATGCTTGGGAGGTGTTGAATGAAGACCGCGAATCTCATCGGCGGCGCGGCGGTCGTGCTGCTCGCGAGCACGCCGGCGTTCGGGCAGACGTGGACCCCGGCCAGGACCCCTGACGGCCAGCCGGACATCCAGGGCATCTGGACCAATTTCGACCCGACACCGTTCGAGGCGCCGAGCGACATCGACCTCGAACGACTCGCGCCGCTGGCGGCTTGGTTCCCAGGCACGAACCGGCCACAGCGGGCACCGGCTGCGCCAAACCCCGATGCTCGGTCACGAGGCCCTCAGGGGCCGTGGGGCGATGGTCCCGGCGACGCATTGCGGAACGAGCGACGCCAGTCGATGGTCGTCGACCCGCCAAACGGACGCGTCCCCCTGCGAGACTCCGCGATTACCTCGCGAAACCAGAACCTCATGAACCTGACGGACGGCTGGCTGACCCACACGCCGTGGGAGCGGTGCATCACCCGCGGCATTCCGGGGGGGATGTTCCCCGGGGGATACGGCGCCGGCTATCAGATCTTGCAGGCGCCCGGCCAGGTAGTGATCTTCTACGAGATGATTCACGAGGCGCGGATCATTCCGGTCGATGGAACGCCGCCTCTGCCCGCTGCCATCCGACAGTGGAATGGCAACCCGCGTGGACGGTGGGAAGGCAACACGCTCGTGGTCGAAACCGCGAACTACAACGACCAGGGGACGATCGGCACGAACATCGCCAGCCGCGGCCTGCGCGGTATCGAGCAGAGCGAGGACCTGAAGATCGTCGAGCGGTTCACGCTCGTCGATGCCGACACGATCAGCTACGAGGTCGACATCAGCGACCCCGGACCATTCACGGCACCCTGGAAGGTGGCGATGCCGCTGAATCGTGACACCACCTATCAGCTGTTCGAGTACGCCTGTCACGAGGGGAATTACGGGCTCGAGAACAGTCTTCGGGCAGGGCGTGCCGAGGACAAGACGGCGGGTCGGTGAGTCGTCTCGCCGGCTGCTAGAAGTTTGCCACAAGCGCCGCCGACAGTATCGCGTCGGCCTTTCCGAAGCCGGGCACCGGCTCGTTCAAATAGCTCAGCTTGTGCGACACCTTCAGTGACAGACGGGTGCTGAGCGCGGCCGTGGCCGCGATCTCGTTGGAGAACCGCCAGTCGTCGCCGGTGTTCAGGTCGGCCACCAACGTCGCTTCTTCGGTCAGTGCGCTGGTCTCCGTAATTGCCCATCTGTAGCGGCCGGTCGCGTTGGCGGTCGTGAGAGACAGGTCGCCGCCGGCCGCCCGCTGCTCGTCGGTAAAGCCGAAGCCGGCCAGCAGCTGGAGCGAATGCGGCGCGAGCGCGACCAGACGGTAGGCGAGACCGGCTTCGGTCGTAATCCGGCGCTCGATGCCGGCGAAAAGGTCCCGCAGATAGCCTCCACGGCCGTACACCTCGAGCCGTTCTGAGAACCCGCGCGACGTCTCGAGGAGCGCGCTCTGCGACCGAGCCTTCAACTGGTCATCGGCTTCCGTTTCCACATATGTCAAACGGCCCAGCCATTTCCAGGCCCCCGGGTTGTAGGTGACGTCGCCGCCGAGTCCGAAGGTGCGGGTATCGGAGTTGCCCGAGGTCGCGACGAGCGAGATCTCAGCCGTACCCGACCACGGGCCGTCGGCCGAACCGA
>JASLOY010000137.1 GCA_030745255.1 Vicinamibacterales bacterium | reverse complement strand
CGTCCGGATCACCGTCCCCAGCGGGTGGGTGCTCGGCGCGACCGGCATCGGTGACGCGCCACGGGACAACGCTGACGGCACGACGACGCACCGCTACGTGCAGGAGGACGTCCATGACTTTGCCTGGACCACGAGTCCCGACTATCTCGACCTGACCGAGCGGTTCGAGGTCGCCGGGCTGCCGGCGGTCGAGATGCGGCTGCTGCTGCAGCCGGAACACGCCGGGCAGGCCGCGCGCCATTTCGCCGCGACACGTGCCACACTGCAGCACTACGGCCAGTGGTACGGTCCCTACCCGTATGAGCAGATCACCATCGTGGACCCGGCATGGCAAAGTCGCGTGGGTGGCATGGAATACCCGACCATCTTCACGGCCGGCACACGCTGGCTCGCCCCGCCCGACGTCTCCGATCCGGAGGACGTCACGATCCATGAAGCGGGGCACCAGTTCTGGTATGGCGTAGTGGGCAACAACGAGTTCGAGCACGCCTGGCTGGACGAGGGGTTGAACACTTTCTCGACGGCGCGGACACTCGAGGCCTCTTTTGCGCCGCATCACATCGCCCGACGATACTTCGGCGGATTCGTGCCGTTCGTCTTTCGCGACGTCGTGTGGTCGCGCGCCACCGACGGCAACCGACTGGCCACCTTTCGAGCCGCCGGGCGAACCGATGCGCAGCGAACACCCACGTTTCGGTACTGGCCCGGCACGGCGGGCGCCACCACCTACGACAAGACGGCACTCTGGCTGCACACCCTCGAGCGGCACCTCGGGTGGGAGCAGGTTCGCGAGATCCTGTCGCTGTTCTACCGGCGGTGGCAGTTTCGTCAGCCGGGCCCGGACGACTTCTTCGCGGTGGCGAACGAGGTCAGCGGGCGTGACCTGTCCTGGTATTTCGACCAGGTGCATGGCGGCACGCAGACGTTCGACTATGCCGTCGAGCAGGTCGCCACACGCCCGTTGCAGGACCGCGGCTATGTCGACCGCGACTCTGAACCAATGTCAGGGCGGGGACCAGGACCCGTGTTCAGAGACCCGATCGAGGAAGGCGACCTGACACGCACAACGGTGACGGTGCGTCGCCACGGCGACGGCATCTTCCCGGTCGACGTGCTCGTCGAATTCGACGACGGCGAGACGGTCCGCGAAGCGTGGGACGGCCGGGACACGTGGCAGGTGTTCACCTACGAACGGGCGGCGCGCGCCACCCGCGTACAGGTAGACCCCGACCGGGTGCTACTGCTGGATGTCGATTACACGAACAACAGCTGGACGGCGACGCCGCGCGCAGCGGCCGCCGCGACGAAATGGATGCTGCACTGGATGATCTGGCTGCAGGATCTGATGCTGACCTACGCGTTTCTCGTTTGAGGAAGATGCCGACGATAGTCACGTCCCTGCTCGACGGTGTCCGCCGGGTTGTCCGAGCGCCGGTCATCCTGGCAGGCGCCTTGGCGCTGACCGTGCTGCTGGCGGTGCCGCTGGGGCTGCTGCTTCGTGGGGAGCTCGAGACCGCCCTGGGCGACAGCATCGTGGCAGATGCGATGGCGGACGGCTTCGCCTGGGAGTGGTGGCGACAGTTTTTCGGTCAGGCTACAGGTCTCGGGCGATCCTTCACGGTATCGGTCATAGGCTTTGCGGCCGTTCTCGACAACATCAGCGCCCTGCTCGACGGCGACGGCCAGGAACCGGTCATAGTCGGGGTGGTGCTCACCTATCTCATCGTCTGGACGGTTTTCTCCGGCGGAGTCCTGGATCGCTACGCGCGGAACCGGGCGACTCGGAGCGCCGGCTTCTTCTCGGCGTGCGGGCTCTACGGGTTGCGGCTGCTGCGGCTGACGATCGTCACCGGGCTGACCTATGGGTTCCTCTTCGGTGTCGTGCACGGCTGGCTGCTCGACGATCTGTACGAGGTGATCACCCGGAATCTCACGGCGGAGCGTCAGGCGTTCGCGGTTCGGGTCGTCCTCTACCTCGTGTTCGGACTCACGTTGGCGGCTGTCAGCCTCGTCTTCGACTACGCGCGCGTACGCGCGGTCGTGGAGGATCGGCGGAGCATGCTCGGCGCGGTCGTGGCCGCCTGGCGGTTCGTGCGGCGCCGCCCGATGACGTGCGCCGGACTGTATCTGGTCAACGGGCTGGTGTTGCTTGCGGTGCTGGCGGCCTATGCGCTGGTGGCGCCCGGAGCAGCCTCGACGGGCCCTGCGATGTGGCTGATGTTCCTGATCGGTCAGGCCTACGTGGTCGCGCGTCTGGCCAGCAAGCTCCTGTTCTACGCGGCCGAAGTTGCCTATTTCCAAAGCCAGCTGGCGCACGCCGGCTATGTCGCCGCGCCGGCTCCGGTCTGGCCGGAATCGCCCGCCGCCGAGGCACTCGGCCGCCTCGGCTGAGCAGGCTGTCAGAGAACGGTGCCTTGAAGCTGAACCAGATGCGACAAAGCCCTCCAGGCTCTCCTGCCTCCTGCCTCCTGTCTCCTGACTCCGTGGGCACCTGACTGTGATCGCCGCCCTCATCACCCTCACCGTCCTCCTGATGCTCACGGTCGTGCTCCCGATCGTGTCGTTCCGCCGCGCCTCGGCAGCTCGGGCCGGTGTGGAACGGCTCGAGCGCCGACTCGCCGTCTTGGAAGGCCGAGCGCCACAGCGCCAGGCAACCGCCGAGACCCTGGCTCCCGCATCTGGCGAACCAGAGGCCTCCAAGTCCGCGCCGTCAGTGCCGGCCGCGTCGCCCGCCGCCGCGCAAGACCCCGAGTCCACGCCGGTGGCGGCGAACGTGACCCAGACGACCCCAACGCGCCTCGAAGCCCGCATCGGCATGCGGTGGATGCTCTATGTCGGCGTGGCGACGCTGGTCATCAGCGTGGGGCTGTTCATCCGATATGCCTTCGTCAATCAGTGGGTCACCGAGCCGGTGCGTGTCGGTATCGGCGTGCTCGCCGGCGCGTTGCTGATGCTGTCGGGTCGCCGCTTTGCGCGCGCCGGGCACGCGCCGTTCGGGCAGACGCTGGTCGGCGGCGGAATCGCCACCTGGTATCTGGCCGTCTACGCGGCCCTGAACCTCTACGGTCTCGTGACCGTCGTGACCGGGTTCGTGCTGCTGGTGTCGGTCTCCGGCCTGGCTGCCGTGCAGGCCGACCGACTGCGCTCGCAGCCACTCGGAATGCTGGCGATAGTTGGCGGCTATGGCACGCCCTTCCTGATATGGGGCGGTGCTCCCGGTCAATTCACACAGCTCGGCTACGCGGCCCTGCTCATCGCGGCCACGGTCTATCTCGCAGATCGACGCGATTGGCCCGCCCTCAACCTGGCCAGCTTCGTGCTCACGGGACTCACCGTCCTGGCGTGGAGAGCCCGCTTCTACCAGCCCAGCGTGTATCTGCCGACAGAGCTCTTCGTCACCCTGTATTGCGCGCTGTTCCTCTGGATCCTCTACCGCATGCGCGGGTCAACCCATGCGATTGCGCCGTGGGTGCGACTGGCGCTGTGGACGACGCCGGTCTGGTATCACGCCGCGTCGCTCGCCATTCTGGGGGACCACTGGCTCGCGTTCCTGGTGTATCTGATCGCCGTGACCGGGTTCGGTGTGACGGTCTCGGTCCGGTGGGAGGCGATGTGGCCCCGCCTGCTCTTGTGGGCTGCGGTGGCTGGACCACTGCTCGAGTGGGCGACTTTTCAACCCAGCGGGGCCTGGCTGGCACCGGCCGTGGTGACCTGGCTCGCGGTCGCAGGCATCCACGCCGCCGCCCAGGTCGAGATGCTCAGACGCGCACCCGCGCAACTGCATGCCGCCGATGTTCTGCTGTTCCCAGCCAACGGGGTTGGCCTGTACTTCGGACTGCAGGCGGTCGTGGCGCCGCACTACCCTGCGCTGACCGGACTCGTCGCCGCGCTGGCGGCCCTCGCCTACGGGGCACTGGCCGTCGCGGTCCGGCGGGTCGAGCCGCGCGCGGTCATGCACGTCCTGGTGGTCGCGGTCACCCTGGCCGTAGTGGCGCTCGCGGTCCAGCTCAACGGCGCCTGGGTGACGATGCTCTGGGCGACCGAGGCGGGCGGCCTGATCTGGCTGGGACTCAGGGAGCGCCGGACCTGGATCCGCATCGGCGGCGCGCTGCTCCTCGGTGTCTCGATCGTCCGTCTGGTCTCCCTGCAGATCGCGCCGGTCCCTGCGGCCTACACGGTCTTCGTCAATCAGCGCGCCATCCTCGGTCTCTTCGTCGTGGGCATCCTGTGCCTGGTCGCCTGGTTGCACGCCCACGGCGACTCAGAGGCCGACACCTACCGGCGCCGGGCGATGGCAACGGCCATCGTTGGGGCAAACGTGCTGATGCTGATGACCCTGTCTACCGAGATCTACGCGTTCTGGGCATTGCGCCAGGACACGGCGCGGTTTGCAGCGAGCGCCGAGCTGGTCCGTCAGATGATGCTCTCGGCGACTTGGGGCGCCTATGCCGCCGGGCTGACGGCGGTAGGCATCAAGCGGCGCTACGTTTCGATCCGCTATCTCGCGCTGGTGGTCTTCGGCATCACGGTGCTGAAGGTGTTCACGGTGGACTTCTCACAGCTCGATTCCGTCTACCGCATCGTCAGCAGCCTCGCCTTGGGCCTGCTGCTGGTCGGGGCGTCGTATCTGTACCAGAAGTACGGGACCCAGCTTGGTGCCATCGGGCAGCGGCATGAACCGGCAGCCGCAGTGGCACCGCCACCGGCCGACGGATAGGGCTGGCGTAGACCTCTGCCTTCTGACTTCTTGGAGCACACCGCCTATCACACCCCGGCGGCCCCACTCATCCACCGCTCCGCCTCGGCGGTCCCGAGCTCCGGCTCGACCACCGTGGGCGCCAGGTGCGTCTTCGCGACGCGAGCCGCATCGCGTTCGGCCTGGTCGGCGCCGACCAGCGCCCGGTCAAGCTCCGGCTCGAGCTCACGAAGCTCCAGGGTGCCGACTGCGAACAGCCCGCACGCGCGCATCCACGAATCTTCGCTACCGAGCAGGGTCTGGACCGCTTCGGCCGGTGTAGTCACCGTTGTGCCGGCAACGGCGCCAGCGGCCGCCGCCCGTTGCGCCGCGGTCACTTGATCGTCGACCAGCGGCAGCACCCGCTGCCGCAGCTGCGGCGGCTCCAGCACGTTGTCGAGAAACTCCACGGCGTTGGCGCGCACCACGGGGTTGAGAGACCGCACGCCGTCGTGCGCGCTGTGCAGGTCGTGGTCCGGGAACAACAAGGAGAGCAGCCGGAAGATTCGCTCCCGCTCGGCATCCATGGCCCGCTGCAGACCGCTCAGCGCCACATCCTTGCCAGCCGCGCCATCCGCGCTACCCTCCAGGGCAACCAGCACCTGGTACGACCGATAGTGCCCCATCACCTCGGCGGCCAGCGTCATTTCTACCACCTGCGTGTCAATGGCGACATCGGGGTGCTGGTCACACAGCTTGTTCAACGCGACCACGACCTCGTGGCGCAACGCCGGGCTCGGGCTCATGAGCCCCCCAACCAGCGCCCGTAGCGCCGCGGCGCCGCCAATCTGACACAGCACCCCGGGGATGTGCTGCCGTATCGCCGGCGGTGTCCGGCTCGATACGAGCCGGTCTCGCAAGGTGTCGATCACCAGCTGTCCCCACCCGACCAGCACGGTACTTGCGTGGCCCGTGAAGCGCGCATCGCCGAGCCGATCCAGCACGAGGTCGACCGATTGCCGCGTCCCCAGACGGCCGAGCGCCCGAAGTGCCGCGCGGACGACCCCGGGGTCCTCGTCACCGAGCAGCCTCGAGAGCTGTGGGCCGAACTGGTTCGGGAGCACCCCGATCAGCCGCGCCTCCTCCACGCGCGTGCGGCGGCGCGCGTCGCCGCCCTCGCCGACCATCGCATCGAGCAGCGTGCGTGCCGCGTCCATATTCTGTGCGGTGGAGGGCCGGGCCAGGAACGCGATGATGCCGGCCCGCACGGAAAAATCGTGGAAGTCCCCTAGCTCCTCGATACGGGTCAACGGATCGATCTGGCCGTGGCGGGCGACGAACAGCAGCGCTTCGGTTCGCACCTCCAGATCCGCGTCACCGAGCAGCGGCTCGACCAGCGCCAGCGCGGTGGCGTCCTCATCGGCACGCAGCACCGCCAGCACCTTGCTCCGAATATCGGGCGCCGGATGCTCCAGCAGAAACCGCACCGAGGGGTGCGCGCGATCTCCCGCCAGCGCCCGCACGGCGATCAGGTCGAGCGCATAGGTCACGTCGCGCGGGTCCTTTGCGTGCAGCCTGGCAGTCACCAGCTCCGTGGTGGTCCGGTCCTGCGGCAGCCCGTCCACCTGCTCGGTATCGAGACGATGCCCCCGGATCCGGTCTTCGACCGCGCCGACATAGCCGCGCCGCAGAGCGGCGGCCACCATCAACCAGGCGCCGATGACAACCAGATTGATCGCGGCCGTGCCCCGCAGCTCGAACCCGGCGCCGGCGGCCAGAAACCCACGAGTGACGAGACCCAGCACGATCGCGTCGGCCAGATCGGCCGACCGGCTGACGATGACGTCGATCGTCGCCTTGACCGTCGACCGCACCCGGGCGTCAATCGGCACATACAGCAGCTCGTAGCTCGCCTTGTCGAGGGAGAACCGCAGGCTCCGGTCGAGCCCCTTGGTCACCAGGACCGAGGCCAGTGTCGGATACAGCAAAATCAGCACCGACCCGGCGCCGATGGCGAGTGGCAGACACAGGATGCCGAGACCAACACCGAACCGCCGGAGCGTGGGCCCGGTCGCGAACTGCAGCAGGAACGCCACCACCCCAAGCGTGAGATTGAACAGGCCGAAGAACCTGGTCAAGTCATCCGCGTTGCCCGACAGCGTGCGGTCGGCCATCAGATTGACCTGGAAGTCGGTCCACTGCGTGGCGATGGCCACCAGAAACACGAGCAGGGCAATGCGGCCCAGGTAGGTGTCGCGACGGACGGCGCCCAGCGACGCCCTGACCGACGTCCCAGCGGTGTGAGCGACCACGGGCGGCTCGCTCGGGATGACACGCCGGGTCAGATGCACCAGCCCCACTGCCAGGACCATTAACGCCACCATCACCAGGATGAGAGGCACCGTGCGGACCACGCCGACCAGGGTCCACGCCAGCAGCCCGCCGACGATGGCCCCCAGGGAGGCGCCACCGGCGATAAACCCGAACAATCGGCGGGCCTGGCGAGTGTCGAACACCGCGCCGGCCAGGGTCCAGACCTGCACCGGCGCGACCACGCCGTAGCAGTTCACCCAGACGTAGAACAGGGCCGGGAGGAGTGTGAAGGGCCGGAACGTGAAGGCATACCAGAACCCGACGAACGTGACGATGAAGAACGCGAGCGTCGCGATGTGCGCAGCACGACGTCTGCGTCCAGACGCCAATCGCGCGTGCAGCGGCACGAGCAGCGTAACGGCGACCGGCACGCTGGCATAGACGTAGACCAGCGGAAACGCGCCGTGCTCGGCGAGAAACAGCCCCTTGCTAATCGGTTTCGCCAGCAGAAACGCGGCGACGACGGTGGCGAGATAGAGCGCTATCAGCAGGGCGGGTCCCGCCTCGCCCGACCGGATGTCGAATAGGCGTCTGAGGCTAGTGCGAGTCACGCGTCGCGGTTTTGAGGCCGCCACGACGCGGCCGCGTCACTCCGCAGTTTACTGCATCGCGGGAGGATGGACCGCCGGGTCGAGCCACCGAACTGCGGTCATCGGGGCTGCGCCGTCGATGACCGTCTTGGCAAACCACCGGGCAGTGAATTAGGCTGTGGACTCGCATGGCCCTCGTACAACGTCACTTCTCACCGGTCGTCCAGTACGCCGTCGCGATCGCCTCATCCGCGGCCCAGCAGCCGGTTTGACGTCAGCTTGACTGCGCCACGGAAGCCATGCCATCCCTGCTCCAGCGAATCCTGGCCCCGATCGTCGACGTGCGACGGGAGGAGACTGCGAACATGCTGCTCATGTTCGCCTACTCCTTCCTCGCAATGACGGCCTACAACATCGTCCAGCCGATCACCCGATCGCAGTTCATCAACGATTTGGGGGCAATCAATCTCCCCTTCGTGGATCTGTTTGCCGGTTTCGTGATTGGCCTGATCATGCTGGGCTACACGCGAGCAACCAACCTCGTACCCCAGCGCTGGATCATCCCTGCAGCACAGGTGGCCATGGCGGGGCTGCTCGTGGTGTTCTGGGTGCTGTTCCGGACCGGACAAAGCTGGGTCGCCGTGGCCTTCTATTTGCTGGGCCTGATCCTGGGGATCCTGCTCATCAGCCAGTTCTGGCTGCTCGCCAACACGATTTACGATCCCAGGCAAGCGAAGCGGCTGTTTGGGTTCATCGGAGGCGGGGCCAGCCTAGCAGCCCGTGGTGAAAGTCCTTCGTTATAGGGATCGACACGATCGATCCTGCGTACTACACTGTCGCGTATG
>JASLOY010000136.1 GCA_030745255.1 Vicinamibacterales bacterium | reverse complement strand
CGCCGACGAAAGAGTTGATCCAAACGTGACGATCCCGCCCATAGGAGATGTCTAGGCCGTGGCGGCGGTGGGGTCGGTGTCTTCGGCCTGGCCTGCGGTGTGTGCGTCGTGGTGCGGGGCCTCGGGCGGGAGCATCGCAATCGAGATGTTGGTCCAGCCGTAGAGGGCGGCCACCAGCGGGTTGATGAGGTTGAAGAAGCAGAACGGCGCGTAGGTGAAGGTGGCCACACCAAGGGTGCCAGCCATGTAGGCGCCGCAGGTGTTCCACGGCACCAGCACCGACGTAATGGTGCCGGCGTCTTCCAGCGTGCGCGACAGGTTCTTCGGGTCGAGCCGCCGTCGCTCGTACTCGCCACGGAACATCCGCCCCGGCAGCACGATCGAGATGTACTGGTCGGAGGCGAGCACGTTGGTGCCAAACGCGGTGAGCAGCGTGGCGCTGATGAGGCTGCCGGTGCTGCGCACCACACCGAGGATGCGCGCGGCAAGCGCCTCGAGCAACCCGGTGGTTTCCATGACCGCGCCAAACATCATGGCCGCCATGATCAGCCACACCGTCAGCAGCATGCTGGCCATGCCGCCGCGGCTCAGCAGCTCGTCGAGCGCCGCGTTGCCCGACTCGAGCACGTAGCCGTCGAAGAGCGCGATCCAGCAGCCCTTGACCAGCGCCAGCGGACGCCCAAGCGCTGCGTCGCCGGCCAGCCCCACGACCGCCTCGGGCTGAAAGAGCACCGCGAAGAGCCCGCCCGCCAGCGCGCCGATGAGCAGCGCCGGGAACGCCGGCATGCGGCGCACCACGAGCACCAGCACCAGCGCGACCGGCAGCAGCAGGTGCGGCCCGATGACGAACGCGCCCTCGAGCGCGTCGAGTATGCCCCGCAGCTCGTCGGTCGAGGCGGGCGCCGGCGCGACGAACCCGGCCACGGCAAACAGCACCAGCGCCAGCGTCATGCTGGGCGCCGTCGTCCAGACCATGTGGCGGATGTGGGTAAACAGGTCGGTGCCGGCCACCGCGGGCGCCAGGTTCGTGGTGTCGGAGAGCACCGACATCTTGTCGCCGAAGTAGGCGCCCGAGATGATGGCCCCGGCCGCCAGCCCGAGGTGCAGCCCCTGCGCGGTGGCAATGCCGACGAGCGCGATGCCGATGGTGCCCGCGGTGGTCCACGAGCTGCCGGTCGCCAGCGACACCAGCGCGCAGATGGCGCAGGCGGCCGCATAGAAGACCGACGGCGAGAGGATCGACAGCCCGTAGTAGATCATCGTGGGCACGACGCCCGCCAGAATCCAGGTGCCGATGAGCGAGCCCACCACCAGCAGGATGAGCAGGGCGCCCATCGAGACCGCAATGCCCTGGCCGATGCCCCGCTCGATCGCGCGCCACGAGTGCCCGTTGGCCAGCCCGACCACGGAGGCCCCGGCCCCGGCGAGAATGAGCGCAATCTGGTTTGGTCCGCTCGACGAGGCGTCGCCGAACAGATAGACCGAGGCGGCCAGCAGCCCCACCAGCAGCACCACCGGGGCCAGCGCCTGCGCGAGCGTGGCGGGCCGTGGCGACGGGGCGGAAGATTCGGGCATCGCGCGCTCGGCGGAAGACGCGAGAGATCAGGCCTGCCGGGCCGTCCCGGCCGTTCGGTTGTCTGCGCGGTCGAGGAGCAGGCGCACACGCCGCAGCAGATCGTTGGGACCGAACGGCTTCTCGAGCACGTCGTGCG
The DNA here is from genome assembly GCA_030745255.1 of Vicinamibacterales bacterium. Classification (GTDB taxonomy): domain Bacteria; phylum Acidobacteriota; class Vicinamibacteria; order Vicinamibacterales; family UBA8438; genus NP936. The sequence continues at coordinate 6,822 of JASLOY010000136.1, read as the reverse complement.
TCGCGTCTAACGCCCCAGCGAGAGTCGGGTCGCCCGGATACGCCGTAATGTAGAGCACCATCAGGTCTGGGCGTCCGGTCGTCAGCTCGTCGGCCAGCTCGCGACCGTTGCGCGCCGGCATCACCACGTCGGTCAGCAGCAAGTCGATCGGTCCGTCATGGCGAGCCGACGTCTCGAACGCCTCTTCGGCGCTCTGCGCCTGGAGCACCGTGTAGCCGGCGCTTGCCAGCGCCGTTGCCGTCATCTCTCGCACCGCGACGTTGTCCTCGACGAACAGTATCGTCTCGGTGCCGCCGGCCGGTGTCGGCGTCTTGGCGGCAGGGGGGCGCGCAGGCAGCGTGGCTTGCGTCGACGGCAGATAGACCGCGAACGTCGAGCCATGCCCGACCTGGCTCGTCACCTCGATGAACCCGTCGCTCTGGCGGATGATGCCGTAGGCCGAGGCCAGACCCATCCCGGTGCCTTTGCCCGGGTCCTTCGTGGTGAAGAACGGTTCGAAGAGATGCGCCTTCGTGTCGTCGTCGATGCCGTCCCCGGTGTCGGTCACCGACACCATCGTGTAGGGACCGGGCTGGAGCGTCGGGTGGTCGTAGAGCTGCGCCGCATCCAGCGTCACGTTGGCCGTCCGTACCGTCAGCCGCCCGCCCGCCGGCATCGCGTCGCGCGAGTTGAGCGTCAGGTTCATGATGACCTGCTCGATCTGCACCTCGTCGGCGGTCACCGGCCGCAGCCCTTCGGCCAGCACGGTGTCGAGTTCCATGTCCTCGCGCACCGAGTGAAGCAGCAGCGGCTCCAGATCGGTCACCACGTCGTTGAGGTCGAGCAGCTGCGGCCGTCGTGGCTGCTTGCGCCCGAAAGCCAGCAGTTGCTCGGTCAGATCGGCCGCGCGACGCCCGCCGCGCAATATCTGGAGCACGTCGTCGGCCCGCGGGTCTCCCTCGTTTTCGAACGACTGCTGCAGCATCTCGGCGAACCCGAGAATCGCGGTCAACTGGTTGTTGAAGTCGTGTGCCACCCCGCCGGCGAGCCGGCCGATCGCTTCCACCTTCTCGGCGTCCCGCAGCCGCTCGGCCAGCCGCACGCGCTCGGTGATGTCGACGGCAACGCCCATCACGCCGACAATCGCGTTCTTGGCATCGCGCAGCGGCGCAGACCACGAATCGAAGACGCGGTTGCGCACCGACACCTCTTTCTGCACCGTCTCGCCCGCCAGCGCCCGGTCGAGCTCCATCTCAAGCGTCACGCCGTTCTCGTCGGTGTAGACCGTCGGGAGCGTCTGCCCCATCACGTCGGCGGGCTTCAGGCCGAGCGGCTCGAGCCCATGCCCATCGCAGAAGGTGAGCACCCCGTTCGGGTCGGCCGCCCACACGATGATCGGCGCGTTCGCCACCACCGCGCGCACCCGCTCTTCGCTTGCGCGCAACGCGTCTTCGGTGCGCTTGCGATCCGTGATGTTCCGGGCCACCGCCTGAATGTTGGCGATCTTCCCGTCTTCGATGATGAGCTGCACGTACTGGCCCAGCCAGATCTCTTCGCCGTCAGACGCCAGCACCGGATATTCGTAATAGGTCGACGGTATCCGCTCGGTGATCTGGCGCATGTAGAACTGCGCCGCGGCCTTGCGGTAGCCGGGGCGCACCAGATCGAGAAAGTTCATGCCGATGATCTTCTCGAGCGGGCGCTTCACCAGCCTGGCGCCCACCGGGTTGCCCCGGGTGAACCGGCCCTGCAGGTCGATGTTGAAGATGATGTCGTTGGCCTGCTCGAAGAGCTGTTCGAGGCGCTTGTGCGTGGTTTGCGCCTTCAGGTCGGCCCGCTTCTTGTTGGTAATGTCGACGAAGATGCCCGCGACTATCACCCCCGGCGGGTCCGTACCTTCCAGGGGCTCGCGCGACAGGCTCATCCGCAGCCAGCGATCGCCGTTTCTGTGGGCGCCGCCTGTGGCGCCCACAGCCGTGTCGCCGCTGGCCGCCAGCCTCACGTCGAGCTCCACCGGGGCGGCGTCCGCGTTGCTGCTCAGCTCGTCGAGCGCCGAGGCCACGGTGGCCCGGTCGTCTTCGTGTATGAGCGACGACAGCGACCCGTCGGCCGCGGCGTCGGTATCGAGCCCGAGGAGTTGCCGCAGCGCCGGGTTGGCTTGCAGCAGCGTCCCGGTGCCGGTGAGCACCGCCATGCCGACACCCGTGTGGCCAAAGACCGCCCGCGCCGCATCGCGCGCCGACATCGCCCCACGCGCGCCATCACTGTTGACAGGGTTGGCACGGTCGGCAGGGCCGGCCGGATTGTCTGGATTGGGCGCCATTAACGCGGTCGATATTACACGCGAAATGGTCCCGAGGGTAGTGTGCGTGAGGCCACCTTGATTCTGCGAAGCAGGCCCCAAGGCCTACGAGCCAAAGGTCCTGGCCTTGTCCTTCAAATGGCGTGACAACCAAGCTACCGTCTAGTTCCGCGGCACCGCCAGCACCGGGCAAGGGCCCTAACGAATGATGTTCGACGCCGTGCTGCCCCGTAGCGCCCCCAGAAACTCCTGAGGGCCGCGGGTCGTCATCACCACCAGATCGGTGCCGGCCCCCGAGGCCGCATCGACCACCGTCTCGACCACCGCGCCCTCCACCGACACCCGGTTCCAGGTCCAGCCGTCACCACCCTTCGGCAGGTGCGGCCGCGGGGCGCCCGCCTCCTTGCCCACATGCAGCACCGAGAGCTGCCAGTGCGACGCCAGCGCAATCTTCAACCCATGGGCAAACACCACCTCACTCGTCTTCGAGAAATCGGTCGGGTGAAACACGCGTTCGAACACCTGCGGCCCGTGGTCATCGTCCTGCATTGCACCGGGACTCCACGTCAGCGATTCGGCGCTCGGCAGCCGTCGGGCGCGACCAGGCAAGCAGCGGCAGTAAGGGACCGCGCCGAGACACAGTCAAGCGCCGGCGGTTCCCCAGCGGGCATCGCGGACGGCTTCTCCATCACCGCCATACTCAACAAGATTGGAGTCGTCCGCAATGAGTTCCTCTCCTACTGCATCCTGTCGTCGGTGCTGCTGTTCATCTTCGCCGAGGACATGGCCCGAGACTTCATCCTCATTCGAAGAGGCATGAATCTCGCCGCGCCGATGCCTGTCGGAGAATGATGCCTGCCAGCCAGTCGCCAGCCGGCGCCCACGTCACCCCCGCGCCCGTCGTCTCATTACGTCAGAGGCAAGGGCGGTGTGGGCAAGAGCTGCCGCCGGCAGCCTTCGCCCGGGAGCTTCTGACGGCAACGCCCACTCTGCTCATCAACCTCGACTTCTCTTACCGCGGTCTCTCCGGTCTCATCACATCCTCGGACACTGTCGCATCGCTCGAGCCGCCAGACTTCCTTGATGCCGAAGACACAACAGACATGAGGTGGGACATTGTTGTCGTTGGCCCCTACTTCGGCGACAAGCCGCTGCTGGCCCTGTTGCCGCTCGACATCAACCTGACCAAGGAATTCGAGCGGACGCCGTTTCTGACCTCGGTCTTTCCGCATTCGTTGCTGACGCGCAAGACCCACCTGCTGCTCTGCGATCTGTTCCACTAGACACAGCCCGAGCTGCTGCCGCCCATTACCCGGTCGTTGACCTGGTTCGGTCGCCACTATCGTCGATGGCACCTGCACATGCCCTCGATAATGCGCCTGGAGGTCGTGTTGCGGGCCGTCGGGCTGAGCGCCGTCGTGCTGGTGGGGCTGGCGCTGTTTGAGAACCATTCCCTGCAGCGGAGGCGACAAAAACTGGGCGAAAGCGTCGCCAGGCTGGATATGGCGGCGTTTCTCGCCATGAACGACGGGGGCGCCTGGCTCGACGAGCCGCAGCTCGGCGAGTCGCTTCAGGCCTACTTCGACGGCGACTTCTCGGTCCAGACGTTGTATTGCCGGCTGCGAGACCTGCGAGAGGAGACAAGCGCGCGACGGCAGCAATACCTGGGCCCCTACTGAGACTTGCTCGACCAGGCGCGGTCGCTGAACGCTAAGTTGGACCGCCCGGAGCTGCCAGTCGAGGATCTGGAATATCTGACGGAAGAGCGGTTGCGTGTGTACGATCAGCTCTGGGACACCGAGGCCTCATCTCAAATCTCCAGAGTCCTGGAAGCAGATTCGCTGAGCATTCTGCTGCCGCGCGTGAGCAGGGTGGTCGCCCGGGTGGACGAAGTGGCTGCGGGTCGCCAAACCGCGGATGATTGCCCGAGCGAGTTGATGCCCTATCGCGATGTCGCCCGCACGGCGCCTCGACCCCTTGCTGCGAGGCCTGTTTGCGCCTGTGTGGCCGTCGGGCTCCCCGCCATGGTCATTGTTGTCGTGATTCCCAATTGGACCTGAGGCGCTTGGCCCGGCGTCCGCCGCACCTCCGGGAAGCTCGCCGCCGCCCCCAAGTAGCGCATGGTGAGACCCCGCGTCGCACCGAGAACCTGGCGTGATACTGCTGCGTTCGGCAGTACAAGGCCTGACAAAGAAGAATACTGGACTCTATTCGACCGCTGTAGAGAATGGTCCAGCGCAGTTCTGGGCGCGATGCAGCGCCGTTCGAATGCAGCGAGGCTTATGCCACGGACTGCTAGCCCACTTCCGGCATCATATGCAGCACCGCGAGCTGTCCCCGCGACGCCAGCGTAGTTTTCAACTTATGCGCAAACGCCACGTCGAACGTCTTCGAGAAATCCGAAGGGTAGAATACGCGTTCGAACATATCGGAAATCTGGTGTAAAGGCCTCGCACTGTAACGAGACCCATCGTCATCGTTGCGGCGCGCGGTTTGCGCAAGGTGCGTCGCGGAAGTACTCAGGAAGCATATCAGCCGAGGGGCCGGCCGTTGGAGGCTGGTGATGTCAGAGGGTTGGCGGTGGATGGTGGGCGACGCGCCAGGTCGACGGCCTGCGCGAATCGCGCCCAAGCTGCCTACGCGCCCGTGTCTGTCGTGATTTCCAGGCGGCGCCGCTTCAGGAAGAGCCCCTTACGCGAGAGACCGAGCAGCCTTGCGGCACTGTTTACCCGGCCGTTCGTTGCGCGAATCGCCCGGTGAATCATGGCGCGCTCGAGCTGTTCGATCGCAGACGCCAGCGGCTGGTCGATTCGGATCGCCAGCTCGTCTGGATGGGTCGGGCTATGCTCCTCGCCATCCGGATCGTTCGGGACCCAGTCTCGGACGGCGAGGATCTCCGGCGACAGATGGTTCGGTCTGATCGTGTCGTCCGGCTTTGCCATCGCCACAATGCGCCTGACCTCGTTCGAAAGCTGCCGCACATTGCCAGGCCAGTCGTAGAGCAGTAGGCATGTCAATGCGTCCGGCGAAAGGTCGAGGTGCCCCCGCTTCATTTCCCGCCCGAAGCGGCGCAGGAAATGGTGTGCGAGCGGCGGAATCTCCTCCCGCCGCTCGCGCAATGGGGGGATCCGCAGCCGGACTACATTTAGCCGATAAAAGAGATCTTCACGGAATCGTCCCTCCCTGACGAGAGTGTCGATGGCCACATTGGTCGCGGCGATGACGCGGACGTCTGCCCATACCGGCTTCGGTTCGCCTACTGGCTGGACTTCACCCGAGTCGAGAAAGCGCAGCAGCTTCGGCTGAATGGTCGGGTCCAGTTCGCCGATCTCGTCCAACATCAGAGTGGCCCCGTCGGCACCGCGGATGATCCCCGTCGAGTCCTCGCGCGCGTCGGTGAAGGAACCCCGTCGGTGGCCGAACAACTGGCTCTCGGCGGTGTCACGAGGCAGACCTGTGCAGTTGAACGCCACGAACGACTTCTCCGACCGGTTCGATGCGGCATGAATCAACCGCGCGAGCACTTCCTTGCCACTGCCCGTCTCCCCGGTGATCAGCACAGGTAGGTCGCCCCCAGCGATGCGCCGAGCCACTGCCACGACTTTCAACATCTGACCAGAGAGAAAGATACCGTCAGGTCCGTCAGGAGGCTCGAACGGAATCAACGAACATTGTCGTCGTTCCTTTCGGCGAAAGCCTTCGAGTTCGAGCGCCGATTCAATGAGGGTTCGGACGCTGCCTAGTGCGTCCCGGGAAGCCATGTCGGGCTTCGGCGAGACGGTAAGATGGAAACTGCGATCTCGCAGCTTGCCGAGGGGCAGTCTCTGCTTCCGTTCGGTGGCGCGTACGAACTCTCGTGCCTCGGCAGAACTCCACCCGTGGTGGGCTAGGAGCTCGAGCGGAAACCCATTTCTGGTGACCACCAGTGCCGCGCCGCGTGCACAGTCAAGATTGATGATGAGCGCGAGCGCCTCGCGTCCCAGCAGCTCTGGGTTCGGCGAGAGGTCACTGAGGCAGGCGGCGTCGACGACGTTCAGCGACGATGTCTTACCTAACGATTCTTCCGGCAGCAGTGGGCCGACCTGTGCGAGTGCAGCCCTCGCCTGCCCACAAGCGCCAGCGCTGCCGACGACCGACAGTACACGTACTGCGCGCTCGAGACGACGCGATCCACTTGCCGGGTCGCCCAATCTTGCAAATAAGCTGCCCTCGACGCGATCAATTTCGGCCACTAGCGAGGGTGGGCACGTGCCTGGCAACGACCTAAGCCCATCCATGACTACAGCCGACTCATCAAGACGGGTGAGGGCCATCAGTGCCTCGGCCTTTAGTAGAAGAAGCGTTCTTTTCATGAGGGGATCAGCTCGTTCGCAAACCAACTTCAGACCAGAGTTGCTCGCTTGTAGACTTTGAGTCCATTGACCCTTTCTTTGAAACAGACGTATCCTGGTCAGCAAGAATGAAACTTCGTACGAGGAGGATCGAAACCCGCGGCTACGGGGAAGCTGTCGGTCGATCTCGTCAAGAATCGCCTCGCACTC
>JASLOY010000135.1 GCA_030745255.1 Vicinamibacterales bacterium | reverse complement strand
GTCCGCCGGCTCGAAACGCTGCTCCCAGACCAGGCCTCCGTCCATGTCGAAGGCGAACACCCCGACATTCCCGAAGTAGGCATAGACCCGTTCACCGTCGGTCACCGGCGTCGAGGAAGCAAAGGTGTTCTTGAGGTGACGGTCGAACTGCGGCGCTCCGCTGTTGACCTCCTGTGTCCAGACCACCTGGCCGCTGTCGAAATCGAGAGCGTAGACCACCCAGTGGTGAACGTCCTTTTCCCGCTCCATCAGATCGCCAGGCCCGGGATCGGGAAATCTGCCATCGTCGGAATTCTGGGGCGAGCCAAACGGAAAGTAGAGCCCCATGCGCGGTTCCTGGCTCTCGCCCTCGCTGACGACCGTCGTCAGGAAGATCCGGTTGCCCCAGACGACCGGCGACGACCAGCCGAGCCCGTCGACCGGTGTCTTCCACACGACGTTCTCCGTGGTGCTCCAGGTGAGCGGAAGGCGTGGGTCATCCTCGGCGATCGGCAGCGCGTCCGCGCCGCGGAACGAGGGCCAATTCTGCGCCTCGACCGAGACGGCGGTCGTGGCGCCGATGAGCGCGACAAGCAGTATCATGGTTCCAACCGAACGGGCCGGAGTGCGGCGCATGGGGCTCCCTTCGTATCGAATGGATCGTCTCCCGATTATACGTGGCGCTCGGCCCGTACCGGCCGATTTCACCCCGTCGACGGCCCAGTCACAGGTCAGCTGACCAGCGGCGCGTGGCATCGATCTTCGCAACCAACCGTGACGCGGCTCCATTGTTTGGGCATAATGCCGCGGTGACCATCACCGCAGAACCAAACCGGGGAGCCACAGCATGACACGCAGACCCACGACATCAATCGTATGGCTCGGAGTACTGACCGCTTTGGCCATCGGGTGCAGCGCCACTGTCGACTCGCAGGAGCCGCGGCGGCCGCGGAACGTCGAGGAGTTCGACGCGATGTTCCAGGAGCTGAACAACTGGGGTCGCTGGGGCGACGACGACGAGCTCGGCACGATGAACCTGATTACCGCTGAGAAGACCCGTGAGGCAGCAGCGTTGGTGCGAAGCGGCATCACGGTGTCGCTGGCGCACAATCCGATGCCTGACGAATTTCCGGACAATCCGGACGCGGCGTTCAACCACACCATGGGTCGGAGTTTGCGCAGCGACACCTACGAGTTCACCTACCATGGCTATGGCGTCAGCCACATGGATTCCCTCTGTCACTTTCTCTGGAACGACCGGCTCTACAACGACATCGCGCCGTCGGCCAGCACACCGGAGGGATGCGGCAAACTGGGTATCCAGAACCTGAAGAGCGGCATCATCACGCGCGGTATCCTGCTGGACTTCCCGCGCCTCAAGGGGGTGCCGTATCTGGAGCCCCAGACACCTCTCTACGTCGAGGACATCGAGGCATGGGAGGAACAGGCCGGCGTCAGGGTGTCGCCGGGAGACGTCATCTTCGTGCGAACCGGGCGGTGGGCGCGGCGCGCCGAGCTCGGACCATGGCAGGTGTCTGGGAACAGCGCAGGGCTCCACGCCTCGGTGCTGCCATGGATCAAAGAGCGCGGCGTCGCCGCCGTCGGGAGCGACGTCGCAACCGATGTGATGCCGTCGCTGGTCGAAGGGATCGGGCAGCCGGTGCATACGATGCTGATCGCCGGTTTCGGCACGAACATCTTCGACAACATGGATCTCGAGGCGCTCGCTGAAGCGGCCGCCAGCGAGAACCGGTGGGAATTCATGCTTACGGCTGGTCCGATTCCGGTCGAGGGCGGCACCGGCTCGCCCCTCAATCCGATCGCCGTGTTCTGAGGATCGCACGGCGGCAGCAGCCATCCAGCGTGGCTCCGCGCGCTCGTGACCTGAGAGAAAGTGATACTGCCATGAGATGCAACATGCGCCGTCTTGCCGTAGCCGGCTGTCTCGTCTGCGCCGTTGCGGCGCCGGCCGCCGCTCAGAATGAGGCGTGGACGCGGCCGTTTCCCGGCCACCGCGTCATCGGCAATCTCTACGCCGTCGGGACCTACGATCTGGCGGTCTTTCTGATCACGTCGGACGAGGGACACATCCTGATCAACACCGGACTGGAGGACTCGACCTCGCAGATTCGCGACAACATCGAATCCCTGGGCTTCCGACTGGACGATGTCAAGATTCTGCTGCAGATGCAGTCACACTGGGACCACACGGCCGCGCTCGCCGACATCAAGCAGATTACCGGCGCCGAGATGTGGGCCACCGCGGACGATGCCCCCGTGCTGGAAGACGGAGGCTTCAGTGACCCACACTTCGGCGGCCGGGAATCGTTCAAACCGATCAGCGTGGACAAAATCATCGCCGACGGCGACCTGATCGAGCTGGGTGAGACGCGCCTCACGGTCCTCGAGACCCCGGGACACACGGCCGGCAGCTCGAGCTACCTCATGGAGGTGCGCGAAGGCGGCCGAGACTACACGGTCGCGATCGCCAACATGGGCACGATCAACCCAGGGAAGCAGCTGGTGGTCGACCCCACTTACCCCGGCGTCGCCGACGACTTCGCCGAGACGTTCCGCAAGCAGAAGGCGCTCGATGTCGACGTCTGGGTGGCCGCGCACGGCGGGCAGTACGGGCTGCACGACAAATACGAAGCGGGTCAGGCCTACAGCCCGGAGACGTTCGTCGATCCCGACGGGTTTCTCGCCGCGGTGGAGCGACTCGAGCGGCTCTACCTCGAGCAACTGGCCAGCGAACGGCGCTGAGTCCGCGCCGGTCGGCGTGCGGAGCGTCAAAGGAAACGGGCTAAGAACCGCTACGATGGGGCGTGGCTCGCGAGAAAGGCCGCAACCCGCGCTTTGGCCACCTCGACCGCCGGACCCTCTTTCCAGTCCTGGATGAGCTCGGCATTCGGCGCCAGTTCAGCGACCTCTCGCGACGTCGACGCGGGATGATAGAGGTCGTTCCCGGCCAGGATGAGGAGCGGTGTCTGGCAGGCCCGCACGAAGTCGCGGCCGACGTTGAAGAGGAAATCACTGTCATACATGTTGCTGCGAAAGTGGTTCCACGCCTCGTCGGCGACTGCACCATGCGACGTCGCGCGCAGCTCGTTGGCCCAACCGTCGAACATCTCGTAGAACGCCTCGCGATTCCCGTCGAGGCCGATCGGCTGAAGCAACACGGCTGACACCACGCGGGCCGGCGCCGCCTGGATGAGCCCCATGCCGTAGGAACCGCCGATACACATGCCGACCACATGAAAGCAGTCGACGCCGAGGTGGTCCATCAGGGCCAGCTGGTCGGCGATGTAGGTGTGCCAGCCATCCCTGCCGCTGATGGGCGCCCTCGATGCGCCGGCATTGCGCTGGTCCATGGCAATGACCCGGTAGCGGTCCGCGAGATGCGCGATGGGGTTCCATGGCGCTCTCTCCCAGAACGGGATGGCGCTCCGCATGTCGCCGGGAGCGATCAGAAGCACCGGGAAGCCCTCGCCCCGGGCTTCGTAGTGGATGGTCGCGCCGTGGTGCTCGAAGATGCCGATGGGTACACCCTCCCCTTACGTGTCACGCTCGGCGCTCGGATTCAGCGCGCGTCCTCGCGAATGAACTCCGCCCCCTTCTCGGCAATCATCACGGTCGGTGCGTTGGTGTTGCCAGACGTGATCCGCGGCATGACCGACGCGTCGATGACTCGCAGCCCCGCGATGCCGTGCACGGCGAGTCGGTCATCAACGACGGCCAGCTCGTCATGCCCCATCCTGCAGGTGCCGACCGGGTGAAAAATCGTGGTGCCGAGATCGCCGGCCACACGCCGCAGCGCTTCGTCGCTGTCGACATCCTTCCCCGGTTTCCACTCCTGGGGCTCAAATCTCGCCAGCGCGTTGGCCGCCATGATGCGCCGCGTGAAACGCAACCCGGTGACCGCGATATCCAGGTCCGCCTCCGTCGACAGGTAGTTCAGCGTAATGGCCGGGGCCTTTAGCGGGTCGGCACTCTTGATCCGCACATGGCCGCGGCTCGTTGGCTGCAGGTTACAGACCGACGGCGTAATCGCGTTGAATGTGTGCAGCGGGTCGCCGAACTTGTCGAGCGACAGCGGCTGCACGTGCCACTCCATGTTCGGTGAGTCACGCGACGGGTCGCTCCGGGCGAACGCGCCGAGCTGCGACGGCGGCATGGTCATCGGCCCGGTCTTGAACAACAGGTACTCGAGCCCCATCGCCGCCTTGCCGATGAGCGAGTTGAAGCGTTTGTTCAGGGTGACCGTGTTCTTGACCTTGAACATCGTCCGTATCTGCAGATGGTCGTGCAGGTTCTCGCCGACACCGGGAAGGTCGTGCACGACATCGATCCCGTGTTGCTGCAAGGCGCTCCCCGGGCCAACGCCCGACAGCTGCAGGATTTGCGGCGTGCCGATGGAGCCGGCCGCGAGAATCACCTCGCGCCGCGCGTCGAGAATTTCCCCGTCTGACGCGCCAACCAACCTCACACCGGTCGCGCGCTTGCCCGATTCACCCGTTTCGATATCGAGCCGCTCGACCTGCGCGCCGACCCGCACAGTCAAGTTCGACCGGCCCGTGACCGGACGCAGATACGCTTTTGTCCCGCTCCAGCGCCGGCCACCGCGCTGGTTCATCTGAAAGTAGGCGTTCCCGAAGTTGTCACCACGGTTGAACTCGGCGATCTTCGGGATGCCGCACTCCTCGGCCGCGTCGCGCCACGCGTCGAGAATTTCCCAGCTGACCCGCTTCTCCTCGACAGGCATCTCGCCACCGACTCCGTGAAACTCATCGGCGCCATGCTGGTAGTCCTCCGACTGCTTGAAGACCGGCAGCACGTCGTCCCAGCCCCATCCGCGGTTGCCAAGCGACGCCCAGTAGTCGTAGTCGCTCCGCTGACCGCGCATGTAAATCATCGCGTTGATCGACGAGCATCCGCCCAGTACCTTCCCGCGCGCGTAGAGAATGCTCCGGCCGTTCAGGCCAGGGTCGCGTTCGGTCGTGTAACACCAGTCGGTGCGCGGATTGCCGATCGTGTAGAGATAGCCGACCGGTATGTCGATCCAGAAGTAATCGTCCTTGCCGCCGGCCTCGAGCAGCAGCACGCTGACGTCTGGGTCAGCCGACAGGCGGTTCGCAAGCACGCAGCCGGCCGTACCGGCGCCGATGATGATGTAGTCGTAGGTCACTGTCGAAATGTCCGATGCTGAGGTGCCTCCTGACGTGCCTAATATACCTGCTGTCGGGCGTAGCAGCCCGTGGCAGAAGCCCCGCTGCATCCGAACGGCGCTGCATCGCGCCCCACCGCGCTGCTCCGCGGTCGAATACAGGCCGGTATTCTTCCTTGTCGCGCCTTGTGGGCCGCACGCATCGCCGTTCTCGGTGCGACGCGGGGTTTCACCTCGGGCTGCTAGGCCGGCGACGGAGAAGCAGTTCGGCGAATCTCGTATCATAGGACTGGAGCGGTGAGAACAGTTTGAGGGAGTGTGCCATGAGATGGTGGTCGAGGGTGGTTCCGGGTATGTCGCTGGTGGTCGTCCTGTCGAGTACGCCGGTGGTCAGTCAATCGAAGCCGCTTGTCGGGGTCATTGATTTTCATGTCCACTCCGGACCCGACTCCAGACCGCGCTCGGTTAGCGATCTCGAGGTCGCCCGGATCGCGAAGCGAGCCGGCATGCGTGGGCTGGTGTTCAAAAACCACTTCACGATGACCGCCGATCGCGCCGCCCTGGCGATGGAGGAAGTTGGCGGAATCGAGATCTTTGGCGGCGTCGCGCTGAACAAGGCCGTTGGCGGGCTGAATGCCGAGGCGGTGAGGCAGCTGGTAGCTTTTTCAGGAGACCGGGGCAAGGTGGTCTGGCTGCCGACCTTCGACGCCGAGTTCTGGATGACGCGCGCGGGAGACCCTGGCGAGTTCGTGCCGGTCATGCGGGACGGCAAACCGGATCCGGCACTGGCCGAGATCTTCGAACTCATCGCCGAGCACGATCTCGTCCTGGCGATGGGACATTCCTCGCCGGAGGAAGTCCTGGCGCTGATTCCAGAGGCCAAGCGGCGGGGTGTGGATCAGATTCTGGTGACACACGGACTTGGCCAGCAGCCGTCCGGTGACCAGCTCGCCCAGATGGCGCAGCAGGGTGCCATCATCGAGCTGGTCTGGCTGGCCGTCGGCAACGGCGAGTTCACCATGGCCGACTACGCCGACGCGATCAGGGACGTCGGCGCGCGTCATTTCCTGCTCTCCTCGGACCTCGGTCAGGAGATGAACCCGCTGCACACCGACGGTCTCAAGGCCTTCATGGAGGGTCTTCGGGGGGAAGGGATCAGCGAGGCGGACATCGATACGATGATTCGTCGCAACCCGGCCCGTTTGCTCGGCTTGGATCCGTAGGTCGGGCCGTTGTGCTGGAGCATGTAGGCCAGGATGTTCGCGTAGATGTCTCCCGACAGGACACCAGGATAGTCAGGAGGCATACGAAGCATCTGAGACCACAGGAGCCCGACGGCCTGACCGCGCACCTGCACGGCGAATCGCTCACCAGTCAGACTCGGTGTAATGCCACCACCCTCCCGACCGCCGCCATGACAGGTCGCACAGTGTTGGTCATAGGCGGGTTGACCAACCGAGGCCTGGGCCAGCGTATAGCTTGCGGGCTGCCCACCCGCGGGCTGAGCGACCGCGGAGGCAGGCCACTGGCCAGTCAGAAACGGTGACCCCCAGAACACCGCGGTGCTCCGTATCAATTCCCTTCGACACCTCTTCCCCACGCAGACTCGCGCAGCATAGTACATTGCAGTACGCCATGTCCCTACCAGAAGCGTGGCTGCTTGGACGGATCGAGGGCTGTTCGGACGCCCTCCTGCCGGTGGCGCATGCACTGGTGCAGGCGCGAAAGGAACTGACCGCACTGCGCGATGACACGTCGGCAGAAGAGTGCACGGCCGATCCCGGAGGGATAGCATCCATCGGATTTCACATCGCGCACATCACCGGCAGCCTGGACCGACTGTTCACCTATGCCCGAGACGAGCCACTAAGCCCGGCTCAGCTCGAGTATCTGCGTCAAGAAGCCGAGATCGGCGGGAGCGTGGCCAAGCACGACCTGTTCGAGGCCTCGCTCGAGCGCATTGACAACTGTCTGGAAGCGCTGAGCGGTATCCCAGACGGCCAGCTCTTCGACTCTCGGCCGGTCGGTCGGGACAAATTGCCGTCGAACGTCATCGGCTTGCTCTTTCACGCCGCGGAGCACACCACGATGCATGTGGGACAGATTCGAACGACACTGAAGATCATCCGCGTCTCAGATTCTCGCGACCGGAGGCCCAGGGGTGATGACGTCGGATAGGCGGACGCTACCGGCTGTGCGAAGGTCCGTCGGCGAGAAGCGACCGGTTGTCAGATGCAGGTGGGGACGTTGCCGAGGCTCTCTCTGCCGGAGTGAGGCACCGCGTGTGGTGCTGCTACCTGTCTTCCGGTCCCGTCCTACTAGACAGGACCGGTGGCACGCCGAAGCGGCCGGCTACTCTGCCAGGGGATCCGGCCTGATCTGGAACCGGACGATCTGGCTGGTCATGCCCTTGCCGCCTTCGTTGTGCCAATTCGCCGAAGAGTCATAACTCGCCCACAGCCCGCGGCCCTTCCACCCACCGTCGGGATCGTCGATCCGACCGTCGAGCCCCTTGCTGTAGAAACCCAGTGGATAAGGCACCCGCAAGACAACCCACTCACCGGTCTCCGGCATCAACGCGAGGAGCGAGTCGGAGCCCGAGCCGGTGGCGATCGGGACGTTCGCGCCGAGGCCGAGCGTGTTGAACTGGTCGACCCAGGAATAATAGTGGAAGTCGGCGTTGGCGGAACCTTCGACCCCTTTCATCGTGGGCCCCGGCGACTGATAAAGCGTCCAGCCTTCGGGACAATGCTGGCCCGTGGCCGTCGGCCCATTCAACACCTCGCACTTGCTCCGGTCGAAGCTGGCAAGGTGGCCGCTCCCGCCGAGCGCGGTCCAGATGAGCCCGTTCCGATCCACATCGATGCCGCGCGGACCGTAGCCCCACTGGTCCGGGTCGACCGCGGGGTTCTCGAACGGCGCCTCCGCAAGCACTGCGGAGCTGTACTCCAGGCCGAGATCGAGCCACGGGATCGGTCGGAATCGAACCGCGGCACGAAGCGTCGCCTTGTCGTCATCGGTCAACTCGAAGATCGTCGATCTCGGCTGGAACAGGTATCCAAAGGTGCCCATGACCTGTACCGGGCCCAGAGTTTTCGAGACCGTCAGGCGCGGCTCGAAACCCATACCGGCATAGCCCATAAAGGCATCCGAATTGCCCGTCGGAAAGGACAGAGGCAGGGATACGGCGAGCCCCAACGGCGCGGAGTCTTCCTTGAAAATGGCGACCCGAGGCTGGAACACGAGGTGACCGAGTCCAGCGGATGCGGTCGGACCCATGCGCTGACCGGGAAACTCACCCTTCTGGTGGACGATGATGGGCAACATCAGCGCCAATTCCAGGCGGCCGAACAGACCGAAGCTCGCCCCCACATCAAGCTGCTGGCGGTTGTCGACC
>JASLOY010000134.1 GCA_030745255.1 Vicinamibacterales bacterium | reverse complement strand
GAGGTATCTTCGTTGGTGGGTGGATCGGTCGGCGTTGCTCCTGGACGTGAAACCTCAAGCAGCGAGCGTTGCGCCGGCGAACACGCGCGCCGTGATCTCGCCCAAAATCGTCGGCGGTGCCTGCGCCTCCAGTGACGCGTGGGAAATCTGGATAACAGCGACCATCATGGCACCGAGGACGACGCAATGGCGGGAAGCAGGCATGCGTGAACTTTCAGAGAGAGCCAGTGTGGAGGAATGGGCCAACACGCGCGAGGCTCTGCACGTGTCCAACCCGCGACGTCGATCAGTTGGCCCGATCCATCAGGCTGAACCTACGGGCGCAACTCGCGGCCAAGCCGCTCGAGATTGCGGGCACCGGCCAGAATGCCGTATAGCCCGATGTTGCCTTCATGGCACGCATACTCGAACAGCGGGCCGTCGGTCCGCCGAAACGGCATCATGACCGTATAAGGAGCGGTATACACCGTGGGGTCCGTGACCGTGTACTCGTAGGCGACCGTGTTGGGGTCCAGGCGCGTGAGGCGCTCGACCAGATGCATGTTTGTCGAGGTGAGTCCGCTGCTCCCGCCTCGGAACTGATTGGTCTCGATGACCAGCGTCTCCCCCTCCCAGTGCCCGCGGGAGACCCCGCTGTACTGGTCGAACGGTGGACTTGCGGTGTCCCCGATCGGGATGACCCGGGCGTTGTGCACCATTTCGTTGAGTATCGTCACATACCCGGGCGACTGGAAGATCATCACATTGTTGTTGTAGGAAGCGGACCGCATAGGCGGGCCGGCGTTGAAACCCATGAGACATCGGTCGCCAGAGCTCCGGTTCTCGTACGACTCGTAGCGTCGCGCGATCGCCTCTTCTCGGCTCAGCTGTTCCCGCTCCGGGTCACGCGGCTGCCGCACCCGGGGCGGCAGGCGACCGTCCGGCGGATCGATGATGAGGGCCGTCCGCTTGTCGGACGTAAGCTCGACCCCCCGTTCATACCAGAATTCGTTGTAGGACAGCACCCCGCCCTCTGCCCGGGGTCGGTAGTTGTTCGCGCCCAACTCGGGGTCGAAGAGGTCACGATTCTGACGGGTTCGTTCCGAAGCCTCGAATGCCGCGGCATCCTCGGCGCTCAAGGTTTCCTGTCCCTCGAACTGGCTGGGCCGCTGGAACGGCGTCAGCGTGCGGAAGGTGAAGATGCCCGACACATCCGGCTGACCATCCGGTGTCCGCATCGGCATCGGGCGCTCGCTCGATTGCGCCACCGCCGACGCCGGCACCAGCGTGAGCGCCATCGTCATCATGAGGAACGTGGCAAAGCATTTCTTCAGCATCTGCAGTCTCCCGTGACAGCGGTCACAGCAAGTCGTCTCAAGAGCGTGCCGTCTTCGACAACACTAGACGCCGCGGCACGCAAACGCAAGCGGCCACCAGCGCACAGTCGCCGTGACCGGCCGCTACGCCAGCAGCTCGAGCAGCGCCGACGACACCGCGTCCGGTCGGTGCGCCGGCAGATCATGCCCCGCGCCATCGACGATGCGCCGCGCGACGAGCTCGGGAAACCGCGCCTGGTCACCCCTGGGGTCCGACGACGGTCGGCCGAATCCGCTTTCGGCCCCACGCAACACGATCGCCGGCACCCGAATCGGCGGCCGCTCGGCCAGTTGCCGCTCCACCGCAAGGAAACGTGCCTCGCCAGGCGCGTTCACATGCCGGTGTCGGTAGGAGTGGATGACGACATCGACGAAGTCCGGGTTGTCGAACGACGGGGCCGACCGTTCGAACGCCGCGTCGGCGTACGCCCAGCCAGGCGACCAGGTGTCCCACAGGTAGCGGATGATATCCCGGCGATTCGCTTCGAGGCCCGCTCGCCCCCGCTCGGTATTGAAGTACCACTGATACCAGAGACGCGCCTCGGCCGCGGCCGGCGCGGGTCGTCCCGGTGTCACGGTGTTCTGCACCGAGTAGCCGCCGATGGCCACTTGGGCCCGCACACGTTCGGGGTGCAGGATGGCGGCGATGCAGGCCGCGCGATTGCCCCAATCGAACCCGGCCAGCACCACCTGCTCCAACCCGAGCGCATCGGCCAGGTCGATGACATCCTGTGCGATCGCGGCTTGCTCGGCCATGCGCGGCGCCGCGGCATCACGAAACCGAGTTGGGCCGTACCCGCGAAGATATGGCACAAGCACGCGGTATCCGGCGTCGGCCAGTGGCGGCACGACGCCGTCCCACGATCGCACGTCGTAGGGGAACCCATGCAGGAGCACGACCGGGAACCCGCCGCCATCTCCATGCTCCTCGTAGCCGATGTCGAGCACCGGGGTCTGGACCATCCGGATGTCCTGACCGTCCTGTCGCACGGCACGGGGACGAGCCACACCCGCACTGCCAGCCACCGCCGCAACACCCGCCACGCTCGCGCTTTTCAGGAAATCTCTTCGACTCGGGGCCATGACCTTTCCTCCCCCACCGGCATCTTCGGGCGCGGTGTGCACATCAGACGGACCCGGGCAACTCGGTCGTGAAGAACGGCTCCAGCCGGTCAATCGCCTCGAGCGGCTGGCTGTTCACGTCCCATCTGAACTGCCGCAACGCAATCCTGTCGGGCAGAAAGTCGGCCAGTGTGAACCCGTGCTCCTCGATCGGCACGACGGCCTCTTCGAGATCGAGATGCGCCGGCGGGGTCGCGCCAATTCCCCGCACCACGGACGGGAATCCTCTGATGGACGTGCCGACCGGGCCGCTCAGCACCGTGGTGATCGGTCTGGCAGCCAGATTCACCTGCCCCGCCCGATGCATCCTCCCGACGCCGATGGCATGGAGGTCACCGCTGATGATGAGCGGCGCTCGCTCGGTCTGGCCTGCGATCGCCTGCGCCAACCGATCGTGCTGCTTGAGCCACCCCTCCTGCCAATAGGGCTTGGGGACGGCGGTCGTCAGGGCACCCGCCTCCCGGTCGAGGATGTCGGGGTACCATTCGCCCCACTTCCCGGCACTCCACCCGAACGGATTCGACGGAGCGTGGACCAGATGTCGTGCCTCCGTCGAGGCTGTCCGCGCGACGAGCCACTTTTCGACCTGGGCATCGACAAAGACGGCGTTCGGCCCACCGAGACTCATGGTGCGGCGCACGTCGTAGAGCAGAACCTCCGCCAAATTGCCGTAGCGGATGGTGCCGAAGCTCTCCGACAGCTCGCCGCGGTCGCTCGCCGACGACCAGGGCAACCCGGCCGGGCGCCTGGCATCGGGCAAGAATTCGGGGTAGTACAGCTGTTGGGTCGCACGCGCGAGCTGGAGCTGGAACCACGGAATCGGGAAACTGGCGATCTCGTCGGTCACCGCATCGTTCTCCCAATGATCGTGGTCGTCCTGCAGAAAAAAGACCGGTGTCGACCGGAAGTCGCTCCCGTAGACCGGGACAATCTGGGGTCCGGCGGCCGCCTTCAACGCCGTTTCGTTACTCGTCCCGAACACGGAACCGGAGAAATCGAAGTTCGATCTCCGGCCGTTGGCGCTGAGCTCGCCGGCGTTCTCACCCTGCCAGGTGTGTAGATCCCAGTAGATGTGGTCGCCGTTGGCGACCGCCGCATCCGGCGCAAATGACAGTGCCCGGCGCAGCAGCCGACTCCGTATCACCGTGGGAAGAAAGCCCTGCCGCTGGCCAATGCCCGTGTACGTCCCACCTGGACCACCGGCACAGGTGAAGAACAGCATTCGAAACCGATCGGGCCGGGCATCCGCTGCGGGAAACGTCGAGAGGTCCCATGGCTCGCACAGCGGAGTGCCGCCAGCTCCAAGAAGCGACAACGTGTGACGTCGACCTGGTTCGAGGTCGGTGGCATAGAACTGCCAATGCTCTCCCACAGTGTCATTCATGCGTCCTGCGACATCGGTCGCTCCGATGCGCAAGGTCGGCGCGGCCGACAGCGGCCGCTCGAACGATGCCTTCAGCAGGATCCGCGAATCGCTGACCGTGGGAAGAAGGTGTCGCACGACCCCGGCATCCCAACCCTGGCCGGCGGGAGGGGCCGCTTGCTCGACCATCGCATCGAGTGGAAACCGACCGAAAAACGCCGCCCCCATCGCGCCGGCGGTCCCGGCAAGGAATCTTCGGCGGTCGACAGGCGATCGTGTGCTCATGCGCTTCCTCCGCCGCCGATTATATGCAGCTTGGGAAGGCCGTTGCTCGAGCTGCCGTGACGTATCATCAATGATCAATCCGACTCACCATCGACCACCGGCTCTGGAGGACCCAGATGATCGACCGACAGCGCATCGTCAGCACTTGGGTAGCGGCCGTGGTGGCTGTGCTGGGCGTGACCGCCCAGCCGGCTCGCCTCGTTGCGCAGGAGGGCCAGCCGCCTCCCGAAGTCAGGGCGGTCATCGAAGGGACCTGGGAGTTGATCGAGTGGCATGTCGATGGCCGTGTGCTGCGCCCGCCGGAGATGGACGGACGCTGGATGGTCTACGACGGCCTGGTGATGGCGACGCGGCACCGCGAAGGCCCGGACGGCTTCGAGTCGACTGCCGGCTACGGCCCTTACCACTGGGGCCCATCGACCTGGACATACGGATATGACCGATCGGAAGACCGGCGCGGGCCTTCACCCACCGACGCCCCGCTCCGGGTGAGCGAGATCCCGATGCGTACGTTCGAGATCACCCGCGACGGGGACCACCTCATTCTCGAAGACGCCGATCAAGTGCTGCGCTGGGATTACGACATCCCGGAAAGAACGTTTCTGCTGATGCGACGCAACCGGCAGATCATCCGGAAATACCGCAAGGTGGATTGACCGAGCCGGCTCGTCGCCGTCTGCTCCAGCACCTCACGGCGTGACGGTGATGGTCAGGTCCTCGGCGGTGAACAGCGCGCCGTCGCTTGCCAGTGCGCGCAGCACGTAGGTCCCCGGCTCGTCGAATCGAACCTGCGCCTCCCACTTTCCGTCCGGCGGGACCGGTGGCACCCGGAATGGTGGAGACCACGGCGAATTCGCGTATGGCCGAGTGTCCTGCCAGACTTTCATCTGCACCGGATCGAAGGTCACCCGGCCGCTGCCCCGATAGACGAACCACGACAGCCGCAGCCCGTTCGGGTTTCCCGGCACCACCTGCCGTGGCGGCGTGTAGGCAGGGTGACGCTCGCGTGCACCCCGCGCGGCAGCCCTGGGACGCAGCGTGAGACCGGCCCGCGTCGACGACGGTATCCCGTCTTCGTCGCTCGCCCAGGCAACCAGCGACAACGGCTCGCCCACGCGGACCCGGCGCGGCTGGTCGACCGCCAGCCTGACCGCCGGCGGCTCGTTCCACTGCCAGTCCTGGCTCACGCTGCCACGATTAGCTCCTACCTCGGTTGCGATTGTCTGTTTGTCGACCAGGTAATCGGTCCGCAGCGAGCCATAGGCGCGCTGCGTCTTCCCGTGCGTCGTGAGCGTCCAGACCAACTCCTTGTCGCCAAAGTCGGACGGCACACGCACTTCAAAGAGGAAGAGGTTGCGTCGCGGCAGAAAATGCGTCGGCTGGCCTCGATCCGGACCGCCGGGCTCCAGGTTGTTCTCTGGCCCGATGGGAACGTCTAACACTTCCTCCCAGTTGTCGTTCATGTAACCGAAGAAGAGCGTGTACGACCCGTCATCGTTCTGCCACCACCCCTCGAACGCCGGTGACACGCTTTGCCCACGCGAGTAGGTGAGCTGTGCGCTGGCCCCGCACGGGATCAACACCGTCGCCAGCACCAGGTGAACAAGCCGTCTGAAGGTCACTGCCACACTCCTTGACCCGACGATCGCTACGGACTGGCCGTCAACCCTTCCTGTGACGGGAAACGCACCTGGCATAGCGGGCACCCGATGACGACATCGTTGACCGTCAAGTTCAAACGGTTGCGCCGCATTCCCATTTCCAGCTCGAACTCCTCATCGGTCAGCGCGATCCCCTCTCCGAGGTCGATGAACATGTTGGCGACTGACCGGCGGCCGCCGCCGCCCCAGTTCCGTGGGTCGGCGACATTCCGGTTTCCCGGAGTGGTGTCCATGTAACCGGTCACGTGCAGGATGGTGCCCTCGGGCAGCAGTGGCGCGGCATCGTCGGCATACACATAGCTGCGCACCCAGTTATGGTCGTAGCCGGCACATGTGAGCGTCTGGATGCTCGCGCCCCAGATCGCCTCGAGACACATGCGAATGCCCGGGGCATGCATGTGCGGCTCGAAGGTGAGTATCTTGGTGTGCTGCTGAAGCACCGCGTACGCATGGAGCTCCTGATCTGCCATCGTTGGCTTGATCGAGATGTCGACGCCGTTCCCGGTGAACCGACGCACCCACCTCACGCTCGGCTCGTATCCCACGGGATGGAACTTGAAGGCGAACTCGAGATGCGCCTTGGTGTCGCGCCCGTTCGAGTGCAGGTGAGCCGTCTCGAGATTCAGCACGGATCCGGCGGCCAGAATCCGGCCGGCGTTCGAAGGAAAGATGTCGGCGTTGCGACCGACTTCATGCACCGGCCAGACGGTGGTGGTGTCGGCGGTGAACCCTTCGGGGTTCTCGTCTTCGATGACGTGCGACGAGTAGTTCAGATGGTGGAATACGAACCGCCCACCAACCGTGCTGCTGCTCCCGTCTTGCGGGATGTCGTTGATCTCCCTGATCTCGACCGCCGCCACATAGCGGTCTTCGGAGAGCCCGGTCGGGACGACACCAACCGGCTCCCACCGGTCTGCGCCGGTCGCCCGCACCGTCACCTCCGGCGATCGCAGGATCAGGTCTGGTGTGCCGATGCGCCACCCGTCGTCCTGGCCGGGAACATACCGCGGTGGTGGCAGGTCGGCCGGATCTCCGCGTGGGGCCCCGTTGTCTGCCCAGCTGGCAATCGAGGCGATCTCGGCCTCGCTCAATGAAGGGTCGTCCTTGAAATGCTGAATGCCGATGTCTTTCTCGATGAACCAGGGCGGCATCGCGCCACGCTGGCTGCGCAGGGCCGTGCGGTTCTTCATCGCGCGCGCCCAGGGGCGCGTTTCCTCGTAGGTCAGGAGCGACATCGGCGCCACCGAATCGGGTCGATGGCAGTGCTGACAGCTACGTTGAAGAATCGGTGCAATGTCCTTTGTGAAAGTCACCTCGTCGGTGGGTCCGTCCTGTGCCGCCGCTCCGAGCGGCAGAGCGAGGCCGAGGACCGCCACGAGCGGCACGATCCGGAGAACGGATGGACGCCTGGTCTGCATCGCATGCTTCCTCTGGCAACCGGGGTGAGGTTATTGTGCGGCCGACGGTATCACGGCGGTTTCCGAGGGTCAATTCGGCAGGCCCGGGATTGTCGAATCTCTTCTCGCGGCGTTTGCATCTGGGTCCGGGTCGACTATGCTCTGACTCTCGGAGGACATTTCAGACATGTGCTATAGACGCCCTACTGCCCTCGTGAGCGCGGTCGTGGTCTCCATCGTCGGTGTCGCGACTGCTTTCGCGCAGGACGTCGACTGGCGGCTCCACAACCTCGACCTGGCCGGTAGCCGGTTCGCCGAAACCGACCAGATCACGCCGGACAACGTGCACCTGCTGACCCCGCGCTGGCTGTTTCAGCACGGCGTCATCGACGGCGTCAGCAACCAGACCACGCCGGTAGTCGTCGACGGAATCATGTATGTGACCGATTCCCGGGGCAGCGTCTACGCGGTCGATGCCGCCGACGGCCATCATCTCTGGACCTACGACGTCACCGAGCTGCTGGGTGGAGGCCGCCGCGAAGGGTATGTATTCCGTCATCGCGGCGTCACCTATGAAGACGGGGTCGTCTACAGCGCCGCCGGCTCGTTCATCTTTGCGCTCGACGCCAAGACGGGAGAGCCGATCGCCGAGTTTGGCGACAAGGGCCAGGCGAGCGTCATCCTCGACGTGCTCAGGCTGCGGTACCCCGAGGTCGAGACCGCCATCGCGATGGGGTACTGGTTCACGACCGCTCCGCAGATCTACGATGGCGTGCTCTACGTGGGCTCGACCCGCAGCGAGAGCAGGATTCCGGGTGGCCACGTGCTGGCTGTCGATGCGAAGACCGGCGAGGTGTTGTGGCATTTCAACACGATTCCGCAGGATGAGAACGACCAGGGGTGGGAGGTTGCCGGTCCAACCTGGATAGGCGGCGGGCGAAACGGCGGAGGCATCTGGGAAACCCCGTCTATCGATCCCGAGCTCGGCCTGTTGTATATCGCCGTCGGCAATCCGTTCGGAGACAGCACGGCACGCACGGGCTCGAACCTCTTCACCGATTCCATTGTCGCGCTATCGCTCGAGAACGGCCAGATGCGATGGTATTACCAGCAGGTGCATCACGACGTCTGGGACTATGACAATGGCCAGCAGCCGATTCTCTTCGACATGGAGGTGGATGGCGAGCCGGTCAAGGCGCTGGCGCAAGCCAACAAGAACAGCTGGCTCTACATCCTCAATCGGGAGACCGGCGAACCGGTGCATCCGATCATCGAGACGCCGGTACCGACCGAGACCACCAGGGAGGGTGAGCAGCCGTATCCGACACAGCCGATTCCGCACAAGGCCAACGGCGACCGGATGGAGCCGGTCTCGCCGGTCT
>JASLOY010000133.1 GCA_030745255.1 Vicinamibacterales bacterium | reverse complement strand
GACGGCCGGTCCGACCGGAGCGCCGAGTGCGCGCGCGATGAGCTGTGCGCCCAGGCAGATGCCGAGCACGGGGATGCCGCGTTCGCAGGCGGCCGACAAGAGCGCCTCGTCGAAAGCGAGCTGGTCGCTGGGTACGAGGTCGAGCTCGACACCGGGCGTGACGGGTATCCGGTTCGGCTGCTTGCCGATTTTGTGCGCAACACGAAGGCGGCGTCCGACTTCGACACCGGCATGTGGTTCGAGGTGGAGTACGGCGGCTCACGCGCGGTCGGCAGCTACACGCTGGGCTACACCTACGGTCGGATCGAGCAGGACGCGGTGCTCTCGCCCTTCATGTTTAGTGATATTCCTGGGACCAATCTGCAGTTGCACATGCCCAACTTCACCTATGTGGTGGCGCCGAACCTGACGTTCGACCTCACGCTGCACATCACCAAACGCCTCGATGCCGATCCCAGTGCAAATCGCAACTGGCTGTCGCGCCCACACGTCGCGGCCATCGTGCGGTTCTGAGCGACGAAGAGGATTGGTCTGACCTTCCCGCCACGCCGGCGTGACGCGCCCCCAGTGACCGCTCCAAATTGTTAGGAGAGAGCGAAGCTCATATGCAGCCCGTCGACGGTCGCTGGTGTGACAGCCTCCGGTGTCGGGGGACGACGGCCCAGCGCGCGACGGCCGGTGACCTGGCACGGCCCGATGGAGGTGCCGGGCTCGCGAGGGATGGTGAATCGGGAATTGGCCAAGCATACCGAACTGTGTCGGGGACCGGCCTGGTCGTCATCGTCAGCGCTCGCCCGGCAGACTCAATGCGATCAACTGCGGTGGTACGCCTCTGCCCCCGCGGAAGCCCCCGCCGCCGGTAGCGACCACGATGTACTGCTTGCCCTGGTGCAGGTAGGTGATCGGATTGCCAAAGGGCGCGGCCGGTAGCAGGACCGAACCGCGATGCGCGCCGGTGTCTTTGTCGTACGCGCTGATCGTGCGCGACACCTCGCCGGCGCTCTCCATATCCCGTCCGCCGTAGTTGACGACCAGCAGCGTCTTCGTGACCAGTGGACCCCCGGCGTGGGCACCGCCGCCGCCGAGCGGCGGCAGGTCGAGATCCCGCAGGGCCGGATGGTTTCGCGGCCCGTCCCCGTGCGGCGTCATCCAGCGATGGTCGCCGGTGTTCAGGTCGATGGCGGTGATCCGCTTGTAGGGCGGCTTGACCAGCGGCAGTCCGCGCGGACCCGGCATACCGGTCGACCAGTAATCGGGCGCCCAGTGGACGTTGGCCGGCGCCGCGGGCTCGAGCAGCTCCACCACCTTGGGTGTGGTCGACGACGGCACGAACAACCGTCCGGTCTCCGGATCGACCGCGGCGCCAGGCCAGTTCGCGCCGCCGCCGTCGCCCGGCAGCTGAATGGTCGGCCGATCGCCCCCGGCGGTGGGCGGGGTGAAGATCGACGCGAGTTGCGCCCGCTCGACCAGCTCGAGCGCCTCGGCCCGCAGCTCGGGGGTGAAGTCAATCAGGTCGTCGACGCTGATGCCTTGCCGGTCGAATGGCGCCGGTCTGGTCGGAAACGGCTGCGTGGACGACGCGACCTCGCCGGCGACCGTGCTCGCCGGGACCGGCCGCTCCTCGATCGGCCAGACCGGTTCGCCGGTCGCCCGGTCGAAGACATAGGTGAACGCCTGCTTGCTCACCTGGGCGAGCGCCTTGATCTTTCGCCCGTCGACCGTGATGTCGAGCAGGTTGGGCGCGGTGGGAAAGTCGTAATCCCAGAGCCCGTGATGGACCGCCTGGAAGTGCCACACACGCGCGCCGGTCTCGGCGTCCAGACAGACGATGCTCTCGGCGAAGAGGTTGTCGCCTGGGCGCTGCCCGCCATACCAGTCGTTGGTCGCGGTGCCGATCGGCAGGTAGACGTAGCCCAGCTCGTTGTCGACCGCCATGAACGACCAGACGTTGGTGTGCCCCGTGTAGCGCCAGGACTCGTTCTGCCAGGTGTCGTTCCCGAACTCGTCGCCTTGCGGGATGGTGTGGAAAATCCACTTCATCTCGCCGGTGCGTGCGTCGAAGCCGCGCACGTGACCGGGCGGCGCCTCCTTGGTGCTGGTGCGGTCGGCGACTACGCTGCCGACGACGACGGTGTCGCGCGCGATTGCCACTGGCGATGAGTGGGTGATCCGCGCGGGATCGATCTCACGGTCGAGGCTCCCGCTCAGGTCGACCGTGCCCCGGTCGCCGAAATCGGGATAGAGCGCGCCGGTGCGTGCGTTCAGTGCAACCAGCCGCAAGTCGTGGGTGGCGATGAAAATGCGGGCGTCGTCACTGTCACCATCGCTCCAGTGAGCGACCCCTCGATGCTGCCACCCGAGATTGGCCGGTCGTTCAAGCGTCTCGTAGGCTCTTGGGTCGTAGGTCCAGACTGTCTCACCGGTGCCGGCGTCGACCGCGGCCACCTGTCCGAGGGCCGTACTGGCGTAGACCAGCCCCCCGATCATCAGCGGCGTTGTCTTGAACTGCCCGGGTCGGATGCTCTCGTTGCGGCTGGTGACCTCGGTCGACACCGATGTCCAGCGCCAGGCGATCTCCAGATCGGAAAAGTTCTCCGCCGTGATCTGGTCGAGCGGCGAGTACTTCGTGTTGGCCGCGTCGGCCCCGAACGCCCGCCATTCGCCAGTTGAAGCCTGGGACTGGGCGTCGGCCGGCCCGGTCGCCAGGGTGAGGATTGTGGCAGCCGCCAGTCCGCACAGCACGAGCCACCGAAACCGTTCATCGTGTGCCACAGGAGCCCCCAGTCCGTGACCGTCGTCCACCTGGTTACGCCACCGATTATAGCCACTGGGGCGGGCCCTCGGAGCGGACGATCGTCGGCTGCGCATCACTGCCAGGGCTTTCCTCACAGCCCCGCTACGCGGGGGCTCGACATATCCGGCGCGGCGACGAAGAAGTTGCTCCAAACGTGACGATCTCGCCCATAGGAGATGTCTAGTCTCAGCGGCGTTCGCCGCTCCCGACCGCTAGAAGGTGATGCCGGGTGCGGAACAACATCATCCCGCCGGAGATTGCCGGCGTGGCATGGCTCACTTCCCCCAGGGGATTGGTCCGGACCTTTCGGTATTCCCGCCCGGCCTCGATAACGTGCACGTCGCCCTCCTCCGACGTCAGGTAGAGGAGGCCGTCGGCGGCGACGGGCGACGCGCTGTAGACGCTGCCGCGTTCGGCCCGGACGCGGTAGATCTGTTCGCCGGTTTCCAGCTCGTAGGTTATGAGGGCGCCATTGTCGTCGAGGCTGTAGAGGATGCCCTGATAGATGATCTGTGTAGGGATATACACGCCACCCCGCATATCGCTCCAGACAACATGGTCACTCCGGCTCGCGCCATCGGCCAACGTCAGGTCTCCGCGGTTCCCCGGGCGGATGGCATAAATTGGCCGGATGCCAGGGATGTAGTGCCCGTTGGTCACGACGATGAGATCGCCGGCCACCTGCGGGGTCGGCACCACGACGCTCGAGCCTCCGGGGAGGCTCCATAGCTCGCGGCCGGTACGCGGGTCGTACCCCCGGATGCGTCGTGTGCCGTTCGTTATGAGCTCGTCGCCGGTCGCACCCCGGTAGATTGTCGGCGTGGCCCATGTGGTGATCTCGTCTCGCGCGGTCCGCCAGCGCTCCTCGCCGGTGGCGATGTTGAATGCCGCGACGAACGATTGTCCCAGCCCGTCGACCTGGAGGATTACCGAGTCGCGATAGATGATGGGCGAGCTGGCGACCCCCCACTGGTCGCCGGACGGCTCGAACGCCGCGTTGACCGCCCCGAGGTTCCGTTGCCAAAGCAGGGTGCCCTCCATGTCGTAGGCAAAGAGCCCCTCCGCGCCGAACCAGGTCACGACGTGCCGACCGTCGGTCACCGGCGTGGCGTTGGCGTGCGTGCCCTTCGGGTGTCGCTGCTCCTCCGGCGGGCCCTCGTGCACCGCGCGGTGCCAGAGGACCTCTCCGGTCAAGCGATCGAGTGCGACCAGCTGCCAGGAATGCACCGGCTCGGCCGGCACCTCCTCGACGTCGCCCGAGATTCCCCAAGCGCGGCCAGCTTTGTAACGAAGCAAGACCTCATCGGCGCTGCTGACGGTGGTGGTGACGAACACCCGGTCGCCCCACACGATCGGCGACGAATGCGCGAGGCCTGGGATGGGTATCTTCCACAGGACGTTCTCGCCGGTCTCGACGTTCCACACCGTGGGGGCGTTGAGCCCGTCGCCAATTCCGGCGCCGCCGCCGCCGCGGAACTGCGGCCACGGCTCTTGCGCTAGGAGGGTCGTCGAAAAGATGCCGATCGCGCACCAGATGGGCAGCCCGGTGGGACGAATGCGTGGGTAGATTGTCATGGTCACAACGACCCCGGCGAGGGGCAGAACAATACTACACTCCTGCCCGCTGCGGCGCTCGTGAATCCCTCTCAATCGTGCAACGGCGCTATTGGAAGTTCTTGAGATCTGGCCAGAGCTCGGCCATCGAGGCCTTGGGGCCACGCGGTCGAACAACTCGCGTAATCGCTCTTCCTGTTCCCCGACGACAACGGCCGTCTCGACGTCCTCGTCCGGTGACGCCTCGCCGGCGTCACTCAAGCTCAAGAGAGCTATCGGTGGAGCCAATCTTCCGAGGGGCCGGTCAACCAATTGGCCACCGGATCGGCCGGCTGCCCATTCCGGACCGCTGATCCGGTAGGTTTCGCGCATGTGAGGCGTGGCGCGATTCTTGAGTAGGAATGCTGCCCCGCGCCAGGGTTCGGTCGCCCATGCGCGGTCTCCGGGCGCGCGGATGACCGCAGCCCACGCTCGACCGCTGGATTATGGAGGGGGACGATGCATCAGTTGTTGAGGTTCTTGCAAGTAGGCGTGTTCGGTTTGGTGCTCGCGCTTGGCACCGCCGCGATCGTCGATCAGGACACCACGGCGGCGGCGCTCGTCGACGATGATGATGACGACGATGACGACGACGATGACGACGATGACGACGACCGCGACGTCGGACTCGGGGCCGACGACGTCACCGTGGACGACCTGGTGGCGTGGACGACCGAGTTCAGACGCTGGGGCAAGTGGGAGGATTCGGGGCTCGGTGCGGCGAACTTCATCACGCCCGAGAATCGCAGAGAGGCCGCGGATCTTGTCGAGCTGGGCATCTCGGTGTCCATGTCGCGAGACGTCGACCAGGGCGACCCGGTCGATGGGTTTCCCCAGCTTCCCCTCGACCCGCCTGGCCCCAACGTGATGCTGCGGTCGCTGCCCCCCTTCGCCGTCAACCCGGCGTTCATCAGCGACTCGTACGCCTACACTGGCACCTACCACGGCTCGGCGCACAGCCACGTCGACGCGCTCGGGTGTCACGCTCTCTTCCAGCCACCGGATCTCACCGAGACGGTTGGCTGGAACGGATTCGGCGCCTCGGGTTACTTTGCGGTGAGCGGGTGTCCATCTTCAGAGGGCGGAGTGACTGCGATGCGGCACGGCATCTTCACCCGCGCCATCCTGCTCGACATCCCGTTGATGAAAGGAACCGGTCCGCTCGGACTCGAACAAGGCAGCGGTGTAGGTGAGTTCGTGACAGGGGAGGACATCCTTGCGTTCGAGGAGTTTGCCGACGTCGAGATCGGCCCCGGGGACGTCGTGTTGCTATACACGGGGCGCTGGAAGCGGGAGGAGGCGCAGGGACCCTGGTCGTTCTTCTTTGAAGGCGCCGCGGGCTTCCACTCCAGCGCCATCCCGTTGCTCTTTGAGCGCGAGGTCGCCTACATCGGCACCGACCACGTCGGCGACGCCTTGCCGAGCGGCTTCGGGTTTGACCCCTTCCTGCTGCCGGTCCACCAGATCGTGATGCCGTTCCTCGGCATCAACATCCTGGACAACCTCGATCTCGAGCTGGTCGCCGAATTCGCGCGGGAGATCGGGCGGTGGGAGTTCTTGATCAGTGCGGGGCCGCTCCGGATCGACAACGGGATGGGCTCGCCCCTGAACCCGATCGCGACGTTCTGACGCTGGACCTCAGTAAGGGGTTTGACAGTCCTCTGGAGAGTAGGAAGACCTTCCATGTGTCGATCACGTTCAACAGCGCTGGTTTCGGCGGCAGTGACCTGACGGTGGGCGTGATCCTCACCGGGTAGTGAAGGCAGGGGGCGGGTCACCACTCAAGTGCGGGGGGACGTCACCACAACAACGGAATCGGCTAGCGCGTGTGGTGCGGTGGACTCCGGAACTTGACCGCCGCTCACTCGACGCTGCGCACCTGAATCGCGTTGACGCTGCCATGGCTGGTGGCTACGTCGGAGACGACCACGATTGCATCCCCGGACACGAGACGGTCGTGTTTGCGGAGCCGCTCGAACGCGGCGACCACCGTCTTTTCCGGGTCATTTGACAGCCGCATCTTGAACGGGACCACCGAGCGAGACAGCCACAACTTCCGGCGGGCGGCGCTCATGTTCGTGAAGGCGTAGATGATGGCGCGCCTGGGGCGGAAGCTGCTGACGAGTTGCCCGAGCAGGCCACGCCTGGTGATGACGACAATGGCGGGTGAGCCCAGGGAATCGGCGAGCCGACACGCGCTCCGGGCGAGGTGTTCGCGCACTGTGACCGGTTGTCGCTGTTCGTGAAATCCCAGCCCCTCTTCCTTCTCGATGCGCCGCGCGATACGGTCGAGCACCTCGACGCAGCGCACGGGGTACTTGCCCGTGGCGGTCTCACCGCTGAGCATGATGGCATCGACCTGCTCGTCGACGGCGTTTGCGACGTCGGTCACCTCGGCCCGGGTGGGCACCGGGTTCTCGATCATCGATTCGAGTAGGTGCGTGGCCACGATGACCGGCTTGCCCACTACGGCGCATTTACGGACCATGTTGCGCTGCGCCACCGGCAGCTCGGTAAACTCCACCTCGACACCCAGGTCGCCGCGGGCCACCATGATGCCGTCGGCCTCCGCGATGATCTCGTCGAGGTTGTCGATGCCCTCCTGGTTCTCGATCTTGGCAATGAGCCGAACGTGGTGCCCGCCCGCCTCCTCGATCACCCGTCGCGCCTCGCGCACGGCCTCGGCGTTTCGCACGAAGGACAGCGCAACGTAGTCGATGTCATGCTCGATGGCGAAGAGGATGTCCTGCCGGTCCTGGTCGGTGATCGAGGGCAGATTGACCCTGACGCCAGGCAGATTGATGTGCTTGCGCGAGCCCAGGGTCCCGCCATCGAGCACGCGACAGCGCAGATCGTGCTCGCGGACCTCGAGGACCTCGAGGTTGATCAGACCGTTATCGACGGTGATCGGGTCGCCGGCCTTCAACTGACGCACCATGTCCTGGTAGTCGATATGGATGCTCTTCTCTTCGGTATCCTCGCTTGGGCTGACGGTGACGGAGAATTCTTCGCCGACTTCGAGCTCCAGCTGCCCACGCCGCTCGCCGGTGCGGATTTCCGGTCCCTGCAAATCGAGCAACAACGTAATCGGATGGTTGAGCCGCCGATTGAGGCTGCGGACCCGGCGAATCGACAGCAGGTGGCTGTCGCGGTCCCCGTGGGACATGTTGAGCCGGGCCAGGTTCATACCGGCCTTGGCCAGTTGCTCGATGTGTTTGGACGATTCGCTCGAAGGACCCAAGGTGCAGACGATCTTGGTCTGCCGAAAATCGCGGCGCTCGGTCATGCTCGTGCCTGCCTGAATATGTGGCTGCCGGCTGAGGGGGCTTCTAGCGAGGCTCCGCCTTGGACCATCCAGATGCCATCGGCTCGCGCCTCGCGCTGGGCTACCATTCTTCAATTCTTCAAGGGCCCCGCTACGCGGGGGGCTAGACTCCGTGAGCGGTACGAGTGCACAGGAAACGCGAACAAAAGTCGACTCACCGGCCCAAGTCGCACCACTCAAGGAGTCTAGCGACGACTATAGCCCGAACAGTGGCCGGATGCCGGCAGTCGATCCAAACCTGATCGAGGCGGCGTCTAGTCTCGGGGTCCGAGTCGCCGGCGAGGTTAACGCAGATTTTACAGACTCGTAACACGCGCGAAACGGTCGAGCGCTACATTGAGAGTCATGACAAACCAAGAGCGTCGTGACCTTCATACCCTCACGCGCACCCTTCTCGGTCATCTACGTTTCGGAACGTGCATGACGTTCGTCCTGGGAAGTGTGGTCGCCTGTGGCGGTGGAGGTCCAGGCGGTACCGCCCCGGTCGTCGCGGTCGACGGATCCAGCACGGTCTTTCCAATTGCCGAGGCGGTGGCCGAGGAGTATCAGCTCGTGGACCCGGCGGCGCGGGTCACGGTCGGCGTATCCGGTACCGGTGGTGGCTTCAAGAAATTTTGTGCCGGCGAAACGGACATCTCTAACGCTTCGCGGCCGATCAGGGCAGTCGAAATGGAGGCGTGTGCCGCGGCTGGGATCGAGTTCATCGAGGTGCCGATCGCCTACGACGGCATCGCCATCGTCGTGCACCCGGACAACGACTGGGTCGACACTCTGACGCCGGACGACCTCAGGCGGATGTGGGCTCCAGCGGCTCAGGGTGCGATTACCCGGTGGAATCAGGTCAAGACCGAGTG
>JASLOY010000132.1 GCA_030745255.1 Vicinamibacterales bacterium | reverse complement strand
CTCGCTTGACGAGGCGTATCTGGACGTCACCGAGAACGCCTGGGGCGAGCCACTGGCGACCACTGTGGCCAGGCGGCTCAAACAGTGGGTGCGGACCGAGACCGGGTTGACGGTGTCGGCCGGCGCGGCACCCAACAAGTTCCTGGCCAAGATCGCCTCCGACTGGGACAAACCAGACGGGCTGACCGTCATCCCAACGCAGCGGGTGGAAGCCTTTCTCAAGAAACTGCCGGTCGAGGCGCTGTGGGGTGTGGGCCCGGTCACCGCGAAACGGCTACGCAAGGCTGGCGTCGCACGCCTCGTCGACGTGCGGACGGTCGAACCGCGTGTGTTGCGCGACACCGTCGGCAGTCAAGCCGGGTGGCTGCGACGGCTCGCCGACGGTATCGACGATCGTCCGGTGACGCCGCACCGGACCGTGAAATCTTCCGGTTCGGAGCACACCTATGCGGAAGATCTGATCGACCTCGCCACGATTCGCGAGGAGCTGGACCGGATGGCGCGCCGCGCCGCCGACTGGCTTGAACGCAAGGGCCTGCTCGCGCGTACGGTCACCATCAAGGTGCGCTACTCTGACTTCACTACCCTCACGCGCAGCCACAGCCAACGCCCGGCCACGCGCAACGCCGACCGTTTCGCCGCGCGCGCGATATTGCTGCTCGAGCGTACCGAGGCTGGCACCCGCCCGGTCCGCCTGCTCGGGGTGGGCGTGCACAACCTGACCGCAGAAGACGAAGCGGCGCAGGCGATTCCAACCCTGCCGCTATGACGAGCAAGCCGCTGATCGGACGATTCGGGGTAGGATCTTCCCATGCTCAAAGGGACTCGACCGGGCATCCTGCGGAGGGTCCAGCCGATTAGCGTGCACGGCCAGCTGTCGTGGGACGTGTTCTTCAGCGACCCGGAGGATCCCGACGGACCGGTGCACATGGCGCGGGTGGGACCGGAGTCGGTAGACCGGCATCTCGAACCGGGTGACCGGATCTCCCTGGAATATCTTCTCGGCAGCGTGACCAGCGTCACCCGCGATTCAGACGCCCGGTAGCAAATCCGTTCGGGCGGTCACTCTCCCACATCCAGCGCCACGATCTGGGCGCGATCACGAACGTAGAGCGTCGTGCCGACCAGCGTGGGCGCGGTCCACGCCGTGGTGTCGAGCAGCGCTACCGACGACAGCACCTCGAAGCCCTCGGGCGATAACCGTGCCAGGACCAAACGGCCATCCTCGCTCAGCATGATCGCCTTGCCATCGGCATGGACGAAGCTCGACCGGCCATAGCCGCGCTGCTGCCACACCGCCTCTCCGGTCTTCACATCCAGCGCCGTCAAAATGGCCGGCCCAAAGCCGCCGCTGCTGCCGTAGAGGTAGTCGCCGAGCCGCAGCACGTTACCAAACATGACCGCCAGGCGGGTGTTGAACCAGAGCTCCTCGACGCGCGTCTCGGCGCCATCGCGGGACAACTGCACCGCGCGACCACCTCCGTTGTAGTTGGAGGTCATGAACAGGATGTTGTCGTCGCCCCAGACCGGCGTGCTGTTGTTCATGTCGCCCTGGGTCTCATGTTCGTGGGTCCAGAGCACTGTCCCGGTGTCGGGGTCGAGGCCGTTGATCGTCTGTCCGCCGTAGACGAGGAGCTGGGTCTGGCCGTCGACGTCTATCAACATCGGGGTTGCCGGCGAGATCAGAAAATCGCCGCCGCGCCAGACCAGCGCCCCATCCTCCTGCCTGAACGCCAGGACCGACTGTCCGGGCCCGCCCGCGGTCACGATGACCATGTCCTTGTAGGCGGTGGGGCTCGCCCCATAGCCCGCCTTGACCGCCGGCCTGATCAGTGTCGGTGGGGCGTTGAAGTCGGCGACGAGGTCGTGCGTCCAGAGCAGCTCCCCGCTCCGCTTGTCGAAGACGTGCAATTGCTTGTTGGTGCCGACCGTGAACAGCCGGTTGCCGACCACGAGCGGGCTCGAGTGTGGTCCGGCGCCGAAATTGAAGTCCATCGGTCGCGACGGGTAGGTATAGTCCCACACCGTCTCGCCGGTGGCGGCCTCCAGGGCGATGACCGTCTCTTCGGACGCCCACCGCGCCCCTTCGACTTGTGGTCGGAACATCGTATACAGGCGGCCGTCGTCGATGATGACCGACGAGTGCCCGGGGCCCAGTGGCCGACTCCAGAGCCGAGTCGGACCGCTCTCAGGCCAGGCATCGGCCAGACTGGGCGCCTCGACCCTAAAGTCGCGTGTTGGTCCACCCCACTGTCGCCACTCGCCGGCGGTGGCGTAGTCGGACGGGTCCTGAGCACGCGCGATGAGGGGCAGCATCACGACGCCGAGGGCGGCCATCAGCGCCACCCTGGTGTTCCATCCGTTCCACATTTCGCACTTCCACTCCTGCTTTGACGACCGCATCGATTACGCTCTCCTTGGAGGCGGCGGCACGCACCACCTCGACGCTGATTCCCAGACCTCGGCCGGTCCCGTGGACATCACCGGCCCCTCCGCAGGGTACCCCATCGTCTCACGTCGGGCGGAACCGGAGACCGATTGCCGGGAAACCGACCCTGTGGTAAGAAGAGACGAACTGCGAGGCGCGTGCCCGGGCACGCCGCTCCATGACCTCAGACCCCGACGACCGCGCAGACCGCACCGTCTCGGTGATGCTGGAGACGCTCGGCTGGAACCAGCGGTTCGCCGAGCCGTTCCGCCCGCACGCCGCCGAAGGGTTGCGCCCGGCCCGCGTCGCCGTGACCCACAACTACCTATATCAGCTCTACACGGCGAGCGGTGACGTGATGGCCGAGGTGGCGGGCCGGTTGCGACATCGGGCTGCGGGCGCCGATGCCATGCCGGTCGTGGGCGACTGGGTCGCCATTCGGCCCGGCGAGACGGACGACAAGGCGACCATCGAGGCGGTGCTGCCGCGGCATAGCTGCTTTTCTCGCAAAGCAGCCGGCGAACCGACCAGGCGGCAGGTCGTGGCCGCGAACATCGACACGGTGTTCCTGGTGTGCGGACTCGACGAGGAATTCAACTTGCGACGGATCGAGCGCTACCTCGTGGCTATTTGCGACAGTGGCGCCGCGACCGTCATTGTCCTGAATAAGGCGGATGTGTGCGCCGACGTCGACGCGGCACGCACCGCCGTGATCGCCCTGGCGCCGGACACGCCGATTCATGTCCTGAGCTGCCTGGAGCACGGAAGCACCGACATGCTCAAGCCCCATATCGGGCCCGGCACGACCGTTGCGCTGATCGGATCGTCGGGAGTCGGCAAATCCACCATCATCAACCGGCTGCTGGGCGCCGACCGCCAGCGAACCCGTCCAATACGAAGCCGCGATGGCCGCGGCCGGCACACCACCACACAGCGCGAGCTGATTCAGCTACCGGACGGCGGGCTGCTCATCGACACGCCCGGCATGCGCGAGCTACAGCTCTGGGACACCACCGCGTCGCTCGACGACGCCTTCGAGGACATCGAGGCCCTGGCCGCACACTGCCGTTTCCGGGACTGCGCGCACGACCAGGAACCGGGGTGCTCGGTACGGGCAGCAGTCGACGACGGCCGGCTGGCGGCCTCACGATTCGACAACTATCGCAAACTGCAAAGTGAGGGCGACCTGTTGCGCCAACGTCGTGAGGGACTTGCTCGGCTCGAGGAGCAACGCCGCGTCACACCGGAGCACCGCACGATGCGGTCGATGCGTCACAATCGGATGACAGACGGGAAATGACGCGGTCGACACCCGGCGCTCGGGCGCAGAACAAAGGAGCTCGCATGAGAAGGGGATTGGCGGCGGCGTTCGTCGCGCTGGCCGCGGTTACGGTGTTGGCGCAGGAGGCGCCAATCACCATCCGGGCCGGGCGCCTTGTCGACGGCACCGGGGCGGTCCGCGAGAACGTCAGACTCACGATCGTCGGGTCCAGAATTGCGCGGGTCGACCGCCTCCGCGGCGCGGTCACCCACGACCTGTCGGACCTGACGGTGATGCCGGGGTGGATCGACACCCACGTGCACCTGACCGCCCACTTCGACGCCGACGGGCGCAACCACAGCGACCAGGACGAGAGCCCGGCGCAGGCGATCCTCTACGCGGTTGAGAACGCCTACCGGACGCTGATGGCCGGCTTCACCACTGTGCAGAGCCTGGGCAGCCCACGGGACAAGGACCTGCGGGAAGCGATCGCGCGCGGCAGCCTGCCCGGCCCGCGCATCCTGACCTCATTGCGCGCGGTCAACGCCCGCACCGGCACCCCTGACGAGATCCGCGTCCACGTCCGGCAGCTCGCCGCCGACGGGGCCGACGTGGTGAAGGTGTACGCCTCGGCCAGCATCCGCGAGGGCGGCAGCCTCCTCATGAGCGAGGAGCAGCTCGAGGCGGTCTGCGGGGAGGCGAACGCAGTCGGGCTCCGGACGGTCGTCCACGCATACGGCACTGACGGGGTCACCGCGACGATCGAAGCCGGCTGCGGCGGCATCGAGCACGGCGCCTACTACGACGACTCGGTCATCGAGCTGATGGCCGAGCGGGGCACCTATCTCGACCCGCACATCGGATTGCTGTGGGAAAACTACACCGAGCACAAGGACGCGTTCCTCGGACAGGGAAACTACACCGAAGAGGGCTTCGCGCTGATGGAACGGGCGCGGGTGACCGGCTACGACACCTTCCAGCGCACGCTCAGGAACCGCGACGTCAAGGTAGTCTACGGCACCGACGCGGTGGCCGGCGCCCATGGGCGCAATGCCGAGGAGTTTGTGGCACGGGTCCGCTACGGCATGCAGGACCCGATGGACGCCATCCTCTCGGCCACCTCTCGCGCCGCCGAATCGCTAGGGCTCGCCGACGACATCGGTACCGTCGGCCCCGGCTTCGAGGCCGATCTCGTCGCCGTCGCCGGCAACCCGATCAATGACATCACCGCGGTCCGCGACGTCGTCTTCGTGATGAAGGGCGGCGTGGTCTACAAGAACGACGCGCCCTGACGGGCGGGCCTCGGAGACGCGGTTACCGGCCGAGCCGCTCCAGAGCCTCGGCGTGGTCGGTCTCTTCGGCCAACAGATCCTCGAGTCGGATGACGAGGCCCTTGTCGCCGAATCTTTCCGCCTGGACGATCCGCTTCGTGTAGTTCTCGATGACCTTCCGCTCGGCCGCGATGTCGATCTGCATCATCTCCTTGGCGGTCCGAACCTTCTTGGGCATCGATGGGTTAATGTCGAGCTGCCCGCCGAGCGCGGTGATCTTGTCTGCCAGGAACACCGCGTGGTTCAGCTCGCCCGTGATGTCGCCTTTCAGCTCTTCGCGCAGCTCGTGCCCAAGGAGACCGGTGGCCGACGCCGAGTGATGCAGATATCGCAGCACCGCCTCGAGCTCGAGGTTCAGATCTTCATTCAACCCGTCAATCAAGTCCTGCTTCACACTTAGCCTGCCACGTGTCGTCGCTCGCTTCGCCATGCTGCCTCCTGTTTGGATGACGTGGGCCCCTCCCCCATGCGGATGCCCCACTTGCTTTCGTTCCGAGCTGGCATCGGGTACTGTTGATGCCCTCACGGTGAGTAGTAGTTTGATGATACCCGGAGGGCGGGCGAACAGGCAGCCCCGCTGGAACCTGAGGTCGGGACAGCATGAAGCACCAACACATCGCATCGTCACGACGTCTGCTCTGGCTCGCGGTCGTCGCACTCCTCCTCGTCGCGGGAGATGCGAGAGCCCAACGCGGCGCCGAGCTCCCGGACACGGTGACCCGACGCGCGGTCGACATCTGGAGCGAAGGCACTCGGATGGCTGGCGACCTCTACGCGCCGCGTGACATGGCGACCAACGCCAATCTGCCAGCCATCGTCATGAGCCACGGGTGGGGCGGCACTAAGGCCGGCCTTGTGGGCGTCGGCTCGCGGCTGGCAGCCCAGGGCTACGTCGTGCTCGCCTTCGACTACCGAGGCTGGGGTGAAAGCGACGGCAAACTGGTGGTGCAGGGCGACATGCCAGAGCGTGACGCAGATGGCATCGTGACGGTCCGAGCCCGGGAGATCCGGAACGTGGTCGACCCTCTCGACCAAACACGCGACATCCAGCGGGCGTTCGATTTCGTCGCTGGCGAGTCGAACGTCGATACGACGCGGATCGGCTACTGGGGCTCGAGCTACTCGGGCGCACACGCCGTCTGGGTTGCGGCGAACGAGCGACGCGCGGTCTGTGTCGTCGGTCAGGTCGCGGCCGCCGACTCGCGCAGTTTGGCCGCCGTCTCCTGGGCCGGGCAAGATATCGCCGAGCACGCGCGCCTGCAGGCGATTCGTCGCGCGCGGGGCGAAATCGCTCCGCTGCCGCAGGGCACGGACAAGGCGCCGAACCTCAACGGCTGGGCCCATCTCGACAAGGTGCTCGCCTACAACCCGGTCGACGATGCCGGGCAGATCACGATTCCGCTGCTCGTCATCGACGCCGAGAACGAAGAGCTGTTCGACCGGCACATCGCCGGCGAGCTGGCCATCCAGCGCGCGCAGGCCAACGGCGCACCAGCCGAATATGCCGTCATTCCCGGAATCACCCACTACCAGGTCTACAATGACAGTTTCGAGGAAGCGACCCAGATGGCGGTCGACTGGTTCGCCGGCTGCTGGAAGTAGGACGTAGGATGCAGGTGGCAGGAGGCAGGAGGCAGGAGGCAGGAGACAGGAGAGGCCGGAGGGCTTCGCCGCTTCAGCTTACGTCTTGCCAGGGAGACTCTGACAATGAAGCGATGTGCCTTGGTTGTTGCGCTGCTCGGATGCGCCCATTTCGCGGTCGGTCAGGAACGGACGTCAGACATCGGCGGCGGCATGACACCATCGCTCACCCCGGTGACCTGGGAGCGGCTCGTCAACGCGGCCGACGAGCCCGAGAACTGGCTCATGTACTCGGGCACGCTCGACAGCAAGCGTTTCAGCGGCCTCGATCAGATCCACAACCGCAACGTCGCCCGGCTTGAGTTGAAATGGGCCTATCAGATTCCACAGCTCGACCGGGCCGAGACCACCCCACTGGTGGTCGATGGCGTGATGTTCATCACCGAGGCTCCGAGCAACGTCGTCGCCGTCGACGCGACCACCGGACGGCAGTTCTGGCGTTACAACCATGAGCTTCCCGACGATCTGCGAGTCTGCTGCGGCCGAAACAACCGCGGTGTGGCGATACTGGGCGAGACGCTGTACATGAGCACCCTCGATGCCCACCTGGTCGCGATCGACGCGCGCTCGGGCAACCTCGTCTGGAACCGGGAAGTGGCCGACCATGCTGCCGGCTACAGCAAGACGGCGGCGCCGCTGGTCGTGAAGGACAAGGTCGTCACTGGGATCGCCGGGGGCGAGTACGGGATTCGCGGCTTTCTCGACTCCTACAACGCCGCCTCGGGCGAGCTGGAGTGGCGCACCCACACGATTCCCGGACCCGACCACCCAGACAACCAGACCTGGGCGGGCGACTCGTGGCGGACCGGTGGCTCCCCGACTTGGATTACCGGCGCCTACGACCCGGACCTCGATCTCGTCTACTGGGGCACCGGCAACCCCGCTCCAGACTGGAACGGCGACGTCCGAATGGGCGACAACCTCTATGCCGACTCGGCGCTGGCGCTCGACGGCGACACCGGCGAGATGCAGTGGTACTTCCAGTTCACGCCCCACGACATGCACGACTGGGACGCCATCCAGGTTCCCATCCTCGCGGACCTGCAGATGGACGGCGGCATCCGCAAGGTGATGATGTGGGCGAACCGCAACGCCTTCTACTACACCCTCGACCGGGAAACGGGCGAGTTCCTGGTCGGCAAGCCGTTTGCCCGCCAGACCTGGGCCGAGCGATTGGACGCGACCGGTCGACCGATTCGCCGCCCCGGCACGAACCCCTCAGTCGAGGGCGCCGTCGTGTCGCCTGCGGTGGGCGGCGGCACCAACTGGTTCTCGCCCAGCTTCAGCCCGCGCACCGAGCTGTTCTACGTGCAGGCGCACGACAGCGAAGCACGGTTCTTCATCCGCGACGACACCTACCAGGAGGGGCAGATCTTCCTCGGGGGCGGGTCGTCGGGGACCGAGCCGACGGACAAGACGACCAGCGCCATCCGGGCCATTGATCCCAGGACCGGCGACATCCGTTGGGAGTTCGAGATCCAGCCGCGGTCGACCGCCGGCGTGCTCTCGACCGCCGGCGACGTGGTGTTCAGCGGCAGCGTGGACGGCTACTTCTTCGCGCTCGACGCCGTCAGCGGACAGGAGCTGTGGCACATCGCCGTCGGCAGTCGCGTGCATGCCGCACCGATGAGCTTCGCGGTCAACGGCAAGCAGTATGTGACGATTGCCGCCGGCAACGTTGTCTACACTTTCGGCCTGCCGGACTGAGTGCGGTGTTCGGGACCCGGGGTTCGGGGTACAGCCTCGTCAGCGCAAGGCAACCGAGTCGCAGGCGAGGGATGCCAAGGCGCGCACATGCGCGCCTCGCGAGGAGCAGCGCAGGGCCTCGGGCCCCTGCTAGCGACGGGCCGGGGTGTGGGGCAGCGCCCCACGAAAAGAAGCTCGGGGCGAAGCCCGTCTGAGTACTAATGCACCCCGCTGCCCATCTGGAGCATCGAGGGCTCAGCGCCG
>JASLOY010000131.1 GCA_030745255.1 Vicinamibacterales bacterium | reverse complement strand
CCCAGCCACCGTGATGGTGTAAAACTTGGCCCGCCGTTGGTTCTCCGACCGTCCCCACGTCGACCGCACCCAGCCCAGCCGCTCCATACGATGGAGCGCCGGGTATAGCGACCCCTCTTCCACCCGTAGGGCCTCGCGCGACACCTCTTCGATTCGTTCTGCGACCCCGTAGCCGTGCATCGTGCCACCAGTCGCAAACGTGCGCAGGATGAGCAGCTCGAGCGTGCCCTGGAGATGTTCGCGCCTGGACTTTCCCATAGACGTCTATAGGAAGTGTGGGCGATCGCGCGACCCGAGTCAACCCTGCGCCGACCAAGATCCGGTCGACACAGGCGTGACGAGGTGAACCACCTCGTCTTCAACTTGACAAGATCGGGAGAGCTGGGAACTATCATCTGTGTGTCAGATCTGAAAAGCGTTCCGAACCGTTCCGAAACCCAAGACCCCACCGGACGCCACACCCCGCAAAGCGCCCCGACCGGAACCGAAAGGTGGTACCGGCGCCTCATCGAAACCGCGCTGGAAGGCGTGTGGGTCGTCGACCGTGAGGGCCGGACGACGTTCGCCAACCGCGCCATGGAGAAGATGCTGGGTGACCCGCCGGGCGGCCTGGTTGGCCGCTCGTTGTATGAGTTCATCGACGCCGAGCGACGGGCTGTGACCAAGCGCAACCTGAGCGAGCGATTCAACGGCGTCGCGCGCGAGCACGAAGCCAAGATCGTCCGCCGGGATGGGACCGAGATGTGGGTCAACATGTCGACCACCCCGCTGGTCGATGACGACGGCAACATCTCCGAGGCGCTCGCCATGGTGACCGACATCACCGAGCGCAAGCAGGCCGAAGCGGCCTTGCTGGACAGCGAGTCCCGCTTTCGCACACTGGCGCAGGTCTCGCCGGTCGGGATTTTTCAGACCGACCTCACGGGTGCGACCATCTATGTCAACCGAGATCGCTGGAACGAGTTCACGGGTCTGGACAACGAGGAGGCGGACGCCATCGGGTATTCGTCTGCGCTCCATCCAGACGACCGCGAGCGCGTCTTCGCCGAGTGGAACGAGGCGGCGCAGGCACAGCGCCCCTTCAAGTCCCAGTACCGCTTCGTGAACAAGGAAGGCAAGGTCACGTGGGTCATCGGGCAGGCGCTGCCTCAGCGAGCCCCTGACGGGGAAGTGCTCGGGTTCATCGGAACGGCCACCGACATCACGGAGCGACGTCGCGACGAGGAGGAGCTCGAGCGGCTCAATGTCGACCTCGAAGCACGCGTCACCGAGCGCACGGCTGAGCTGGAGGCCTTCGCCTATTCCGTGTCGCACGACCTTCGCGCCCCCCTGCGGGCGGTACAGGGGTTCTCAGATGCGCTTCTGGATGACTATGACGACAAGCTGGATGAGACCGGTCAGGATTACCTGCGTCGCATCGGGCAGGCCGCGACGCGCATGGATCGTCTCATCCGAGACCTCCTCGCATACAGCCGATTGAGCAGCTCGTCGATGCATCCCCAGGAGGTGTCGCTCGGGTCGATAGTGACAGAGGCCGCCGAGACAATTGCACCAGAGGTCGCCGACAGGCAGGCGGAGCTTGTCGTGGACAGGCCGTTGCCCACTGTGCGAGCGTATGGCCCGGCGTTGCGGCAGGTCGTGGCGAACCTGTTGAGCAACGCGGTCAAGTTCGTCGAACCAGGACAAGAGGCGCGTGTGCGGGTCTGGGCCGAGTCTCGAGGACCGCACGTGCGCCTCTGGATCGAGGACAGCGGCATCGGGATCGCACCCGAGCACTGCGAGCGCATCATGCGCGTGTTCGAACGTTTGCACGGAGAGGATGAATATCCTGGCACCGGCATCGGATTGGCCATCGCCAAGAAGGCGATCTCACGCCTGGGGGGACACCTGGGTGTCGAATCGGAGCTGGGCCACGGCAGTCGGTTCTGGATCGAGCTCCCACACGCATCAGACACGCCGTGAGGACGTCTTCACGTTGACGATCCCTGGGCAGGATTCCCCGTCTCACTACGACATTGCTCGCCGCACTCTTGTGACCCGATAGACTCCTCACGTCTTGGCACGCTGGCTTGTCAGAAGCGGGGCGAGCATGGCCCTCAAGCCACGGTTCGGCTCCTTCCGTATCTACGATGACCATGAACAGTCTCTGGGCGCAGGATTCGAGCTGGGCTACGCCTCGCCGTTGGGCACGAGCCGGCACATCAGCATCGGTGTTGGAGCGGGCGCGACACACGTCTTCACTGGCGACGGCTTGCCGGTGCTCCGCCTGGTCAATCTCGGGTGGGCGTTCTGACCCCGACGGCCACATGCAGAGGTGCAGGAACTTCGGAATCTTTCCACGATGCTTGCTCACAGCCCCTTGAGCGCTCTGAGCGGATCGATCCGCGCGGCTCGTCGCGCAGGCACCACGCAGGCCAGTGCGGCGATGACGAGCAGCAGCACGGCGACCATCGCCAAGCTACCGAGATCGGTTGGGGAGACGCCATCAACGAAGATGAGCGAGGCAAGAAATCGGCTCAGACCGGTTGCGGCCACAAGTCCAATCGCGACTCCGGCCACCGTGATGCCGAGTCCCTGGGTCACGACGAGCGCGACGACCGACGCGGGCGTCGCACCGAGTGCGGTGCGCACCCCGATCTCCCGCCGACGCGTCGCCACGGTGTGCGACAGCACGCCAAGAAGCCCGACACCCGCAATCATCACAGCGAACAGGGCGTAGCTGCCGACCACCACAGCATACAGTCTCGGCCGGGTGAGACTGCGCATCACGCGCGCGTCCATCGTCATCACCGAGTCGACGAAGATCGACGAGTCCTCTTGCTCGACGACCGATCGCAACGTCGCGGCGAGCACCTCCGGATCACCTGTGGTGCGGACCACGATGTAGGGCCGACTCGACGTCAGACCGTCCTGCCGCTGCCGGTAGGTCAGATAGACTTCCGGCGACGGCCGCTCGTTGGCGTCCGGCCGTAGGTTGGCCACAACGCCGATCACCTCCGACTCCGTGCTGTCGGGAACGAGACCGACCGGCAGGACGGCGCCGACCCGTCGCTCGCGCAGATAGGCATCGGCAAAGGCCTCGTTTACGATCAACTCGTCCCGGCCAGACGGCGACGCGGCGTCAAACGCACGACCCTCGACCACACGAATGCCCATCGTGTCCAGATAGTCCGGTGTGACCCAACGCACGGCTATCTGCACCTCCGCCGTCCCACCCGGTGCATCCGGAGACGGCAGCGACAACGTGCGGAGCGATTCGGTGAAGGTCAGCGGCAAGACCGAGGTGGCAGCGGCGCTCGTCACCCCGGGCGTCGAGCGCAACTGATCGAGCACCGCGTGGACGACGTCGGCCCGACGGACGCTCGTGAAGAACCGACTCGGCATCGGCAGCGACGCCGTCAGCACGCTCGAGGGCTCGAAGCCCCGGTCGCCGTCGACCAGTTCCAGAAAGCTCCTCCCCAGAATGAGAGCGCCAAACAACAATACGGCGGCCACCGCCACCTGGCCCACCATGATCCCGGCGCGCATGCGACCGACCGAGGTCCGAAGGGCGCCACCAACCGGCGCCTGCCCGTCTTCGGTGAGTGCTTCGACGAGATTGATCCGGCGCGATTGCCGTGCCGGCAGCAGCGTGACCGCGATGCCCGTCAGCACCGACAAC
The DNA here is from genome assembly GCA_030745255.1 of Vicinamibacterales bacterium. Classification (GTDB taxonomy): domain Bacteria; phylum Acidobacteriota; class Vicinamibacteria; order Vicinamibacterales; family UBA8438; genus NP936. The sequence goes on along the minus strand of JASLOY010000131.1, from coordinate 4,987 downwards.
AGCAGGGCAGCGGCGGTAATGCCCACATCGAGCCGAACAGCGTCCAGCCTTGGCAATCCCACCGGCAACAGCACAGGCAACAGACCGTGCAGCCATCGCGACACCAGGAGCCCGACCGCGCCGCCGGCGAGTGCGGTCACCACATTCTCGATCGCGAGCTGCCGAACTACCCGTCCCGATCCAGCCCCGAGCGCCATTCGGAGCGCTAGTTCGCGCCGCCGGCCGGACACCCGCGCCAGCTGTACACCAGCGAGGCTGCCAATAGCTGTCACCAGCAAGAGGCCGACACCAACGAGCAAGATAGCAAGCGACCCGGTCAGCGCTGCCCGATAGTCCTGCACCTTCACGACAGTCCGGCCGTCGGATCCGAAGAGCACCATGCCGACACCGATGTGCGGCACAGCTGCGGCGCGCGTTTCGGCCTCGGCAGCCGCCTCTGCGGGCGTGACACCTGGTGCGAGACGCGCGATCCCCGATAGCAGCGCGATCGATCGCGAGTCGGAACCCGGCGCCTGAACCGGCTGTACGTAGAGGGGGCGCCACAGGTCAATGCTGGGTCGCGGAAAGTCGAAGCCCTCCGGCATGACGCCAAGCACGCGGTGCGGGTCCTGGTCGAGCTCGATCGTCTGGCCCACGATGGCCGGATCGCCCCCAAATGCTCGCAGCCAGAGTCCGTGCGAAATCAGGACCACCTCGGCTCCGGTCGGAAGCTCGTCGTCCTCGGCGAACAACGTACCGAGGTGCGGCCTGACACCAACCGCCTCGAGGGCACCGGCCGTAGCGTTTGCCACCCCGAGGCGCTCCCGGATCTGACGCCCACCCAGCGTCAGCGTGCTCCCGGACCATCCTCCGACCGCGACGACCGTTGAGGCGGCGTCGCGCCACGCGTGGTAGGTCTCGTTGGTCAGGAACTCACCCGGCAACTCGCGCGTGCTCCCCTCGCGGGTTTCCGATACGCGCATCAGCCGGTCGGCGTCTGGCCACGGCATCGGCCGGGCCACGAGGCCATAGGCCAAACTCAGGAGCGTCGTGGACGCCCCGATGCCGAGCGCCAGCGTCAGCGCCGACACTGCGCTCGCCCCGGGATACCGCGCGATCAGGCGCACGGCGTGTCTGGTGTCTTCGGCCAGTCCCGACAACCATCGGCGGCTCACGATTGCGGACGCTTCCCTCGGATGGCCTGCCCCGGAGTGACACCCTCGACGAGCGCCTCATCGCGCACGACAAAGGTGCCTCCGACCAGGACGTGCAGAATCCCCTCTGAGTACCGGTCCGGGGCGGCGTAGGTGGCCCGGTCGATGACCCGGTCCGGGTCGAACAGCGTCAGGTCCGCATCGGCACCGACCTGCACGCGCCCCTTGGCTGCCATCTGCGGCGACACCGATTCCAGACGGCGTGCCGGGAGCACCGTCATCTTCCCGAGCGCGTCCATCAACGACAGCACGCCGCGCTCCCGCACGTAATGGCCCAGAATCCGGGCAAACGTACCGGCGCCACGCGGATGGGCACGCCCCTCGCTGAACGGTATACCGTCGCTCGCCGCGATGACGTCCGGCTGGCTAACGACCCACTCGTTCATCTCTTCGGCTCGACCGTGCGTGATGACCCACCCGCCGAGCTCGCGATAGTGCTGAAAGGTGTCCTCGGTCAATCGCTCGCCGGTTGCGACCCACTGGAGACGGCTGTAGGCCTCTTCGGAGCGACCGACCCAGCTATCGAACAGCGCCGACTCGATGCGGCTGGCACTCGCCGTGTAGGGGTAGGCCTCGGTCGTCACGTCAACTCCCCGAACCTGGGCGCCACGGATCAACCTGAGCGCTTCGGGGGCCGCCTCCCCCGCACTGCTGTTCAAGTGCACGATGTGCACCGCGGCGCCGGTGCCGGTCGCATTCGCCACGACCTCTTGGAACGGCGCGATCGCCCCTCCCGCGGCAAAGGCGCCCGAGGAGCGAAGGTGGATGAACACCGGCGCCTCTCGTTCCGCCGCAGCGGCAAACAGGTGCCAGAGCTCTTCGTGGCTCGCGCCCGGTGTGTAACTGATGCCGAAGCCGAAGCCCAGCCCCCCCTGGTCGAGGCCGCGCCCCATCACCTGCGCGACGCGACGCAGCTCGTCCTCCGAGGCCGTGTCATACAGATACGCGTCCGACGCACCACCCCGTCCGAGCGAGAATGTCCCTTCGCCGTTGCGCTGGGCTACCGTCGAACCGAACGCGTCACGCCTGGCACCCTGATGACTGACGGACGCGCCGAAGTGGATCACAGCATTCCCCTCGCGCGAGGCGTACCAGGCGTCGACCGGATAGACGCCGATTTCCAGCTCCATCGCCGTCGTGACGCCGTCTCGGGCCTGAAACCGGCTGCTCTCGAGCTCCTGGCCGTGCGCGTGCAGATCGATGAACCCGGGCGCCACCACCAAGTCGGAGGCATCGAGTACCTCGCGTGCCTCGAGCATCCGGTCCGTCACCGCCACGATCGCACCGTCCCGCACGCCTACATTTCGCACCGCGTCGAGACCGCTCTCCGGGTCCATCACCCGCCCACCGGCGATCAGCAGATCGACCGGACCGACCGGCTCGCCACCACACGCCACGGCGGTCAGACCCACGAGTGCCGCCAGCATGGCTCGTCGCCCGCACGACAACGATGCAGCAATATTCATAGGGTCGTCTCTCCCCGCCTTCGCTCGCGAAGACAATCATACGGCGGGCCCGCCGTAGCCGTGCGGAGGCGGGCTGTCTCCTGCCTCCTTCGTGAGCTCACCAAAGCCCCAGCACCTTCCACCACAGCATGCCGACCGGCAGCCAAATCGCCAGGTTCAGCACCGACGCATAGAATCCCACGCGCCACCAGTCCTTGAAGGTCACGTAGCCTTCGACGAAGATGACCGGCGACGTGGTCGTGCCATAGTGCGTCAGCCCCGCCATCAGGTTGTTGATGAACACCAGGCTGTAGACGACGACTGCCGGCGGCGCGCCGAGACTGACCAGCAGCACCAGAAACGGCGGATACATCGCGAGCGCATGCGCCGTCGTGCTGGCGAAGAAGTAGTGAGCATAGTAGTAGATGACCAGGGTGGCGAGGAACACGACGAGCCAGGACATGCCCGGGAAGAACGACCCGAACCACTCGGCGAAGAGTGTCGTCACACCAGTGTCGTTGAGCACTCCCCCCATCATCAACAGACCGCCATACCAGACGAACACGTCCCAGGCCGACCGCTCGTCGAGCGCACTCTGCCAGCTCAGCGCCTGGGTCAGAAACAGCACGCTGATTCCCAGCAGAGCCACCAACGCCGCCGTCAGCCAGCTGACCCAGGACGACGCCACCCAAAGCGCGATGACGCTGACGAAGACCCCGGCCACGACCGCCTCGCGACCGCGGATCGGCCCGGCCCGGGTCAGCTCCTCTCGGGCGAACGCGGCGGCGGCCGGCGTGCGCTTCAGCTCGGGCGGAATGACGCGGTAGACCAGATACGGTACCGCCACGCTGGAGACAACGCCCGGCACCAGGCCGGCCACGAACCAGCTCGTCCAGGTGATCGTGACCCCGGCGTACTCGGCCGCCAGTTCGCCCAGCAACACGTTGGCGGCGCTGCTGTAAAAGAACATGGCCGACGAGATGACACTGCCCTGATAGAGACAGGTCATCAGAAAAGTGCCCAGGACGGCCGAGCTGGCGCCGGGAGCAGACTTGTAGAGCCCGCTGATGCTCCGCGCGATCGGGAACACGATGCTGGCCGAGCGCGCGGTGATCGACGGCACCCCGGTGGCCAGCGTGAGGTCGGTGAGATGGAGCGAGTAGCCGAGCCCCAGGGAGGTGCGACCGATGGCCCGAACGAACCACAATGCGATTCGGCGCGCGAGGCCACACTCACGCAGTGCCCGCGACATCAGCATCGCGGCGAGCACCATCCAGACCGATGACGCCGAATAGCCGCTCAACGCACGCTCCATCGGGACGTTGCCCACCGTGAGCATCGCCACGACGCCGACCAGCACCATCTGGGACCCAGGCATCGGTTGCAGCATGAGCCCCGCAATGGTGGCGAAAAACACTCCGACACGGCGCCAGTTCTCGGCGGTGACGCCCTCGGGGGGTGGGAACAGATGCGCGATGATGAGATAGATGGCGACCAGCGCCAGGAGCCGATACGGCTTGATGAGCGGCTGAGTGCCGGTGTCACTCAATTCGTCCGCCATGAAGCTTCTTGGCGCTAGCCGACCCGCTCGAGGACGGCCGCCAGCCCCTGGCCAACGCCGATACACAGCGTGACCAGCGCGTAGCGCCCCTGGCACCGCTGGAGCTGCCGTATCGCCGTCAGGGTCAGACGCGCGCCTGAGGCGCCAAGCGGGTGACCAACGGCGATCGCCCCGCCGTTGGGATTCAACCGGCTGTCGTCCTGACCGAGCTCCATCAGCTTGAGACAACCGAGGACCTGCGCTGCGAACGCCTCGTTGATCTCGATCACGTCCATGTCGGACAGCGACAACCCGGCACGCGCCAGCGCCTTCTTCGACGCGGGCACCGGCCCCAGCCCCATGAGTCTGGGCTCGACACCGGCGGCTGCCGCCGAGACCACGCGAGCGAGCGGCACGGCCCCGGCGCGCTCACCGACCTGTCGGCTGCCGACGATCAGTGCCGCGGCGCCGTCGTTGATCCCGGACGCGTTGCCGGCGGTCACCACACCGCCGTCGAACAACGGTCTGAGTGTCGCCAGCTTCTCCGCCGTGCTCCCGGGTCGCGGGTGCTCATCGTCGGTCACGATGGTGCTCTCGCCTCTCTTGCGCCCCGGCACGGTCACCGGGTCCAGCTCGTCCTTGTAGAAACAGTCCGCCTTCGCCTTGGCGAACCGTTGTTGTGACGTCAGAGCGAACCGGTCGCTGTCTTCGCGCGTTATCCCGAGATCCGCGGCAACGTGGTCGGCGGTTTGCGGCATCGCGTGGTCGCCGTACTGTGCGGTCGTCCGAGGATTGGAGAATCTCGAGCC
>JASLOY010000130.1 GCA_030745255.1 Vicinamibacterales bacterium | reverse complement strand
CCGAGAGGTCAATGCCGACCACGGCATCCGCTTCTTCGGCAAACGACACGCTCATGCCGCCGCCTCCGCAGCCATCATCCAGCACACGTCCCAGCTGGTCGATTCCCGACCGATGCATGTACGCCAGCACCTTCGCGCTGCGCCAGTATTCGAAGACGGCGTAGTGATACTCGGATCGGAACCTGACGGAGCCATGTCGTTTGATGGCGTCCTGATCGATGACCCGCATGATGGTAGTGGAGGTCGAACCGCCGCCGCTTACGCGGAGCGAGAATCGAATCGCCCCGGGTTTTCCAGAGAGCTCGTTAGTTGAGTCCGGCTAGCATGACCGGGGCATTCTGCTGCCAATAGATTGTGCATCATTGAGACCTTCTGCGTTCTCTGGCCGGACAGCTGCCATCGGTACCGCGAACCGTGTGTTTGGAGGTCGAAGGCCCCAGGTCTCCATGAGCCCCTGCTCCAGCCGTACTTGTGCTTGTCTGGCGGAGATCCGGATACGGATCGGTAGGACCTCTCGTCCGCGCGCTCACTCCCGACCGCGTCCCTCGAACCGAAGCGTCGAGATCTGATCGGACACCAGACCGATGAGGAAGACCAGAACTCCGAGCACGATGAGGAGGACGGCGCCGTTTGGAATGCGCGCATCGGTCGCGACCCCCCAGAGGCCATACCCTCCGCCGAGCGCCAGAGATGCGACGCTGAGCGGGACAAAGATCCGCAGCGGGCTGAAAATGGTGATGACCCTCAGCAATATCAGGAAGAACTTGAAACCGTCGCTCGCAAGGTTGATCTTCGATGTGCCGACCCGTGCCCGCGCCTCTGTCGACTCGAAGGCGACGCTGTAGCCCGCCTTGATGAACGCCAGCGTCGTGGTGGTTGGCGTGGAAAAGCCGTTTGGAAGCAGGTGTAGAAACTCAAGAAGGTGTGCGCGGCGTGCCGCACGAAATCCGGACGTCAGATCCGGAATCGGATGCCGGGTCAGGTAGCTGGCGAGCAGGTTGAGCAGCCGGTTGCCGAGTCGTCGTCCGAGCGTTGCCTGCGTGACGGCTGACCGTGCTCCCACGACGAGTTCGTAGGTGTCCAGCTTCGCCACCAGACGCGGGGCGTCATCAGGACTGTGTTGGCCGTCGCCATCGATGATGAGGACGCACTCGCCCGCGGCTTGTCGAATGCCGGTCTTGACTGCCGCGCCGTTTCCCTTGTTGTACGGGTGACGGATGACCCGGGCCCCGGCTCCCAGCGCATGCTCGCCGGTTCCGTCGGTCGAGCCGTCATCGATGACGAGGATCTCGCGCCAAGCGCCGGCTGCCGCGAGCGCTGCGACGAGCTCGCCGACGCCGTCCGCCTCGTTGTAGGCGGGGACGATGACGGAAGTCGATGCCGGGTCCGCCACGCTATCGATCTCCGACACCGATCCGCTCCGGCGGCTGGGTGGCCGACGGGTCGAGCGCGTCGGCCTGGTTCGCCGTGGACGAGAGCTCCAGTGAGCGGACCCTGTAGAGAAGCTCCTCGGTGAGTTTGCGATTTGCCGAGAGGACGTCGGCCATCAGGCCGATGAGCAGCAGCTGAAAGCCGACAATGAGGAGCACCGCCGACAAGATGAGCGATTGCAGGTGGCCTTGACCCGCGTCGTTCACATAGTAGTAAAGGAATCGCACGGAGATCGCGGAACCCGCCGCGATGCTCGTCAGCCCGAAGATCGTGAACACTTTCAGCGGCTCGTACATCGCGTAGATTCGGACGATCGTCGCCGCGGATCTCTTGATGTAGGTGAAGACGCTATCGAAGAGTCGCGACTCGCGCGTGTTCTCGTTGGTGGCAATCGGGACATGCGCGATGGCCATCCGCTTCTTGCCCGCCTGGATGATCGACTCGAGCGTGTAGGAGAATTCAGACACGATGGTTTGCCGCAGTGCCGCCTCGCGCGTGTAGGCGCGGAATCCGCTGGTGGTGTCCGGCACCCGTGTGTTGGAGACTTGCCGGACCACCCAACTTCCGATGAGCTGTAACCATCTCTTGAGGAGGGGCATGTGCCGCAGCGTGCTGATGTTTCGATCGCCGATGACGATGTCGGCTTCGCCACGCAGCAGGGGGGCCACGAGCGAGGGGATCTCGCTGCCGGGGTACTGGTTGTCGGCGTCCGTGTTGACGATGTAGTCCGCCCCCTTCCGCAGCGAGGTGTCGAGCCCCGCCATGAACGCGGCGGCCAACCCCTTGTGGGACCGGAATCGGACGACGTGGTTCACGCCGCAGGCACGGGCGACCGCGCTGGTGTCGTCCTGCGACCCGTCGTCGATGACGAGCAGCTCGACGACGTCGATTCCAGACACCGATCGCGGGAGATCCCTGATGGTGGCGGGCAGGGTGGTCGCCTCGTTGAGGCAGGGGATCTGGATGATCAGTTTGGCCACGGCGAATGGGTGATGGAATCCAGTCTCGACTACTAGGCGTCCACCAGCTTTTCGATGACGGAATCCCAGGTGATGACTCGGGCTCGCTCGTAACCGGCGTCCCCAAGCGAGGCTGCCAGCCGCCGATTCGCCGCCAGGCGATTGAGCGCGTCGGCCACGGCGTCGGCCTCGGGCGCGCAGACCACGCCACTGATCCCGTCGTCCACAAACTCGAGTGTGCCCCCGGAGTCGCTCGCCGTCACGACTGGCTTCCGGGCGAGAAACGCTTCCAGTGTGACCAGGCCGTAGTCCTCGTCGTAGGGCACGAAGGCCACGGCCAGTGCCCCGGCATACAGCTCCAGCAGTGTCTCGTCATCCACGCGTCCCATGAACTCGACCCGCCCGTTGAGGCCGCACTCCTCGGCGACCGCTTCAAAGTGCTCGCGTTGGGTGCCCTCGCCGGCGACGAGCAGACGCAGCGATGGGTCGACGTCTGGCATGGCCTTCAGCAGTAGATCGATGCGCTTGATCGATTCGAGCCGGCCGACCGATAGCACATAGTCTCCATAGGGTCCCGCTCGGAGCCGCCCGGCTAGTTGGGGCGGGTGGTAGAGCGGATCGGCGCGCACCCCGTTGAACCGTTCCAGGCGTTGCGTCGTGGTCTTGGCAATCGTGAACCGGCGCTCGCATTCTTCGAGCATCTTGCGGTCGAGCTCCATGAGCTTCTGACGAAGCCCGACATCGAGGTCGATGTGCTCGAAATCGCTGTACTTGGTGCCGCAAAGCTCGTACGCGGCACGGTGCTGGTGGATGAGCCACGTGACTTTTCGCGGATGCCTGGCGAAGTAGGTCGGGAACTTGGTGCCGATCAGGAGATCGACTGGGCGGCTGTTGGCCTCGCTCAGATCGAGCAAGCGCCAGGCCGCAGCGTGCGCGAGGATCTCCTCTTTCGGGTGCCACTTGAAGGGGAGCGAGACGAGGTCGGCCTCGTAGCCCCGTGCTCGAAGCTGTTCGACCAGGGACCGCACCAGCGATTCAGCGCCCCCGGTAACGAACGGGACCTGGGTCTCACAGACGAGAACCGTGTGAATGGCCATCGGCAGGAACGGAGTGGCACGAGCGCCACGCCGGTGGAGGTTGCGCCGTGTCGCGCCTGTCCACGGCGCGTCATGATATCAGAAAACAATTAGCGCACCGAGCGACGTGAGGCCGGTCGTGCCCGCGTCCTCGAGCTTACGCAGTGGAGGCGACGAGCGAGTTCAGCCTCCGCCGACAAAGTTGACGATCTCGACTTGGTCGCCGGCGTGGACGATTGTTGCGTTGTAGGTCGCCCGCTTCACGATGACGAGATTGTGCTCGACGGCGACTCGGCGGGGATCGATTTCGAGCTTGGCCAGGAGGCGACTGATGGTCAACGGCTCGGCCAGCTCGTAGGGGTCGCCATTCAGCGTGATGCGCACGGTACGATCCTGCGTTTCGGTGGTGACCGGGGCGTGCTGGCCGGAGGGTATCCCGCCGGCGCGGACGGAGTCAAGTGTAAGCAATTGGTCTGTCAGGAGTTAGGACGATCGTCGTGGTTGTCACAGCTGCAAATTGACTTCACGACGGCGGCTCCTGTACGATGCTCGCATCGCCGATACTTCGGCATCGGTGAGCCGTCGCGTCGTCGACGGCGATTTTTTTGATCGAGCTTGAGAAAAAATTCACAAGCTCGGTAATTGCCAACCAGCGCGCCGAGACCATATGGGTCGACACACCATCAAGAGGGGGCTTCGCGTGCCGGCACGAGGCGAGCCCGACCAGACGGTGGCGTCCGACCGGATGATACGGCGCGTGGCCCTGCTGGCGGACGACTACGTCGGGTTGCGACCCACGATGCACGTAGCGGTTGGTGACGACGTCCGACGCGGCCAGCTTCTTTTCGAAGACAAGAAACGGCCCGGCGTGCGGTTCACGTCACCGGCGGCCGGTAGCGTTCAGGCGATTCATCGCGGCGACCGCCGCAGCTTCCGGTCCATTGTGATCGAGCTCAGCCGGGAGGAGCGAGAGGGGCGTGGCGCCGCCGCGGTCGGCTTTGGATCGTACTCGGGGCGACATCCCAGTGGGCTGAGTGGCGATGACGTGCGCGAGTTGCTCGTGGAGTCGGGGTTGTGGGTTGCGCTTCGCGCCAGGCCGTTCAGCCGCGTGGCCGATCCCCAGACTCGGCCGCATTCGATATTCGTGACCGCGATCGACACTGAGCCGTTCGCCCCTCGGGTCGACGTGGTGCTCGAAGGGGCGCAGGGCCCGTTCGAGCGCGGTGTGGCGGCGTTGTCGCGACTCACCGACGGGGTGGTGTATGTCTGCACCGCCCCCGACAGCGGCGTTCCGGTGCCGACCGGCGACCGGATCCGACACGAGGAGTTTGCCGGCGTCCATCCGGCCGGCACCTCCGGTCTGCACATCCACCTGCTCGACCCGGCCGACCGCGAGACACTGGTGTGGCACGTCGGCTATCAGGATGTCGTCGCGATTGGCCGGCTGTTCGAGACCGGAGAGCTGGCGGTCGACCGGGTGGTCGCGCTCGCCGGGCCGGCGCAGCCGCGGCCACGGCTGGCCCGCACGCGACTGGGTGCTGCGACGGCGGACCTGCTCGCCGACACGACGACCATCCCAGACGACCCAGGTGACCCGAGCGAAGACGACACGCGGGTCGTCTCAGGCTCGTTGCTTACGGGCCGCCTGGCGGCCGGCAACGTCGCGGGTTTCCTCGGCCGGTATCACCGGCAGGTCTGCCTGCTGCGTGAGGGACGTGACCGCGAGCTGCTCGGGTGGCTCGCACCTGGGCTCGGGAAGTTCTCGGCGTCTCGGGCGTTTCTGTCGAAGCTCGTACCCGGGCGGCGCTTCGGGTTCACGACGTCGACCAACGGCTCGAGGCGGGCCATTGTGCCGCTCGGGCTCTACGAGCGGGTAATGCCGATGGACCTGGTGGCGACGCCGCTGTTGCGGGCGCTGATCATGCACGACATCGAGCGTGCCGAAGAGCTCGGGTGTCTGGAGCTCGACGAAGAGGATCTTGCCCTCTGCACGTTCGTCTGCCCCAGCAAGCTGGACTACGGCGCCGCGTTGCGGTCGGTGCTGACGACGATCGAGGCTGAGGGATGAGGTGGCTGCGAACGCTGCTCGACACGCAGGCCCGGCATTTCGAGAAGGGTGGCCGGCTGGAGCGGTTGCATCCGCTCTGGGAGGCGCAAGACACCTTCCTGTATACGCCCGGCGACGTGACCGAGGCCGCACCGCATGTGCGCGATGCACTCGACATGAAGCGGTTGATGATCACGGTGGTCATTGCGCTGGCCGGGTGCGTCTACATGGCGCTCTACAACACTGGGTATCAAGCCAACCTCGCGATCGCCGCAGGCGCCGCACCGCTCGATGTCTGGCAAACCCGTGCGATGGAGTCGCTCGGACTCGGGTTCGCTCCCGACGATCTGTGGGCCTGTCTGGTGCACGGCGCGCTGTATTTCGTGCCGGTGCTCACGGTGACCTTCGTCGTCGGCGGCTTCTGGGAGGTGCTCTTTTCTATCGTTCGGGGGCACGAGGTCAACGAGGGGCTGCTGGTGACCGGGATGTTGTTTCCGCTCATCCTGCCAGCCACCGTCCCGCTGTGGCAGGTGGCACTCGGCATCTCGTTCGGCGTGGTGGTCGGCAAGGAGATCTTCGGCGGAACCGGCATGAACGTGCTGAATCCGGCGCTGACGGCGCGCGCGTTTCTGTTCTTCGCCTACCCGGCCGAGCTGTCGGGCGATGCGGTCTGGATCGCGGCTGGCACCGCGCCCGACGCGGTGAGCGGTGCCACCGCGCTGGCGCTGGCGACCGAGGGGGGTCTGGCCGGGGTCACCGACCTGATGACGCCGTGGCAGGCGTTCATCGGTCTCATACCTGGATCGATGGGCGAAACGTCACTGCTGGCGTGTCTGGCCGGCGCGGTGGTGCTGGTCGCCACCGGCGTTGGTTCCTGGCGCATCATGGCGAGCGTGGCGGTCGGCACGCTTGGGACTGCGGTGCTGCTCAACTCCGTCGGGTCGGCCACCAATCCGTATTTCGAGGTGACTCCGGTGTGGCACTTCTTGCTGGGCGGCTGGGCGTTCGGCGCTGTCTTCATGGCGACCGATCCGGTCTCGGGGCCGTCGACGACGTCGGGTCACTTCGCCTACGGGTTGCTCATCGGGTGTCTCGTCGTGCTCATCCGCGTGGTCAACCCGGCGTATCCCGAGGGGATGATGCTGGCCATCCTGTTCATGAACCTGTTCGCGCCATTGATCGATTACGTGGTCGTGCAGGCCAACGTGCGAAGGAGGAGGGCTCGCCATGCAGGGTAGCGTCGGCTACAACCTGGCGTTCGCGGCCGCGGTCTGTCTCGTGTGCGCCGTCGTGGTGTCGTCGTCCGCCGTCGCCCTGGCCGATCGACAGGACCGCAATGCCGCGCTCGACAGGCAGAAGAACGTGCTGCTGGCAGCCGGGCTCGCAACCGACGACGAGTCACTGGGCGAAGACGAGGTGGTGACCCGGTTCGCGCCCATCACTCGGATCGTGGTGGATCTCGCCACTGGCGAGCAGGTCGGCGACGTCGACCCTGCTACGTTCGACCAGCGCGCGGCGACCATCGACCCGGCGTTGAGCCGGGTCGCGCCAGACAATGCGGCGCGCATCACGCGGCTGCCGAACACGGTGCTGGCCTACGAGATCCGCGACCAGACCGATCGTCTCGAGATGGTGGTCCTGCCGGTGGAAGGCCTGGGGTTGTGGGGCACGCTGTACGGTTTCATTGCGCTCGAAGGCGACCTGCGCACCATCCGCGGACTGACGTTCTACGAGCACAAGGAAACGCCCGGACTCGGCGGCGAGGTGGACAACCCGCGCTGGAAGGCGCGCTGGACCGGACGAATGGCATTTGACGACGACCTGGCCCCGGCGATTGCCGTGGTCAAGGGGTTGGCCGGGGCGGCCGCCGACGACCCCCACGCGGTCGACGGGCTGTCGGGCGCGACCCTCACGAGTCGCGGGGTGACGAACCTGCTGCGGTTCTGGCTGGGAGCCGATGGGTTTGAACCGTATCTCACACGTCTGCGCACCGAGCAAGGGCGGAGTTAATGTCCAGGACACGCGACGCGCTCATCGATCCGCTCTTCAACAGCAACCCGATTGCACTGCAGGTGCTCGGTGTCTGCTCGGCTCTGGCGGTCACCACGCAGATGGACACCGCGCTGGTCATGAGTGCCGCCGTCGTGTTCGTGCTGCTGTTCTCCAATCTGTTCGTCAGTCTGCTGCGGAACCAGATTCCGACCAACATCCGCATCATCGTCCAGTTGACGATCATCGCGTCGCTGGTGATCGTCGTCGACCAAGTGCTGAAGGCCTATCTGTTCGAGATCTCCAAGCAGCTCTCGGTCTTCGTAGGGCTCATCATCACCAACTGCATCATCATGGGCCGCGCCGAGGCGTACGCCATGCAGAATCCGCCCGGCATGAGCATTGTCGACGGCATCGGCAACGGGCTCGGCTATGGGGTGATACTGGCTGGCACCGCCATCATCCGTGAGCTGTTCGGGTCCGGTTCGTTGTTCGGTGTGCAGGTGCTGAGACTGGCGAGCGAAGGCGGGTGGTACACGCCGAACGGGCTGATGGTGCTGTCGCCGGGCGCGTTTTTCATCATTGGATTCTTCATTTGGGCGATCCGCGTCTGGAAACCGGAACAGGCGGAGCCGGACTGATGGCACAGGTCTAAGCATGGAGTACTACCTGAACCTGGCGGTCAAGTCGATCTTCGTCGAGAATATGGCGCTCGCCTTCTTTCTGGGCATGTGCTCGTTTCTCGCGGTGTCGAAGCGGGTGTCGACGGCGATCGGGCTCGGCGCCGCGGTCATCTTCGTGCTCACCGTCACCGTGCCGATGAACAACCTCGTCTACAACTACGCGCTGAAGCCGGGCGCGCTGGCCTGGGTGTCGCCGTCGCTGTCGTCGTATGACCTGTCGTTTCTCAGCTTCCTGACCTTCATCGGCACCATTGCGGCGATGACCCAAATCGTCGAGATGACGCTGGACCGCTTCGTGCCGAAGCTCTATGCCGCGCTCGGCATCTTCCTGCCGTTGATTGCGGTCAACTGTGCGATTCTCGGCGCGTCCCTGTGGATGATGGAGCGCAACTACAATCTCGCCGAGAGCGCCGTGTTCGGTTTCGGTTCCGGCGTGGGTTGGGCGCTTTCGATTGTGGCGCTCGCTGGCATCCGCGAGCGGCTGCGTTACAGCAATCCACCCGCGG
>JASLOY010000012.1 GCA_030745255.1 Vicinamibacterales bacterium | reverse complement strand
CCAGTTTCCGTGGCGCGGACCAGTTTTTGCCCTCGTCACTCGACACGGCCATGTACATGTTGCGGCCCATCTCCGGGCCGGGCTCGGTTTGTCCCGGCCAAAAGGCGTAGACAGTTGAGCTGTTCTGATCGGCCACGATGGCCCCGGCCGGGTTGCGTGTGCTCGAGCGCGTGCTGGCCGATGTGGTCGGACGGGACCATGTGGTGGTCTGTTATCCGGATGATCTCGACCGCTTCATTGGACCCGACACCCGAGTGGTGGCCGTCTCCACGCATAACCCGCTGGGCGTCACCTTTGCCGCCGGCGTCTACACCTCCATCTTCGGCAGCTCGCGTGAGCCGATCAATGCCCACTATGCCGGCCAGCTGTTCGACCGCATCGGGCGCAACCCGCATCGCCCGGGATTCAAGGTCATCGTGGGCGGCTCCGGCGGGTGGCAAATCACCCAGACCGGGTCTAGCGCCCGTTTGGGCGTCGATTGCGTGGTAGACGGGCGCAGCGAGGCACCCGAGACGATCGCGCTCTTCCGGCAGGCACTGAGAGGCGAGACGCTTCCAGCCGAAGCGGTCGTGGCGCATCCAACGGACGCCTCGACGCTGCTTTTCCCCGACCGGCCCACCACGTTCGGCGTCGTCGAGATGACCACCGGCTGCGGACGGCGGTGTCAGTTCTGCGTGCCGGATCTGCACCCCCAGATCGCACTCCCCAAGGAGGGCATCATGGACGCCGTGCGCGCGAATGTCGCGAACGGCAACAAGCAGATCTCGCTGGCGACCGAGGACATGTTCATCTGGGGTCGGGTGGGCACCGACACGCCGTTCTTCTTTCCGAATCGCGAGGCGCTCGTGGACCTCTACTCGGATATCGTCCGGACGCCTGGTGTCGAGCAGCACGTGTTCAGTCACAGCACCATGGCGCCGGCCTTGGTCGACCCGGTGTTGATCGAGCGGCTGTCCGAGGTTCTGCTGCCCAAAAGCCCGATCCATCTCAAGCGGCTGAGCTCGCACCCTGAAGGTAAGGCGCTCGTGCCGCTCATCGGACTGGAGACCGGGTCGGTCCGGATGGCCAAGCAGGTGATGCCGAGCAAGAGCGTGCCCTTCCGTGTGGAAGATTGGCCGAGCGTCGTGATCCGGAGCCTCGAGGTGTTGAACGCCAACAACTGGTTTCCGATGCTGACACTGATGGTGGGCAACCCCGGGGAGACCGAGGACGACGTCAAGGCGACGCTGGACATCGTCTATGAGATGGAGCGACGGGGTCTGTTCGGTTTCCTAGTGCCGTCGATCTTCACACCGCTCGAAGGGACGCGCATGGCGCACGATCGCGGCGTCTCCGAAACGCGGCACCTCAGCCCGCTCCAGTGGCAGCTGATCATGCGCTGCTGGAAGCTGAACATGCGTCCGGGTCTCTACAGCTGGTGGGGACCCACGTCGTTCAAGGTCGGGGCGCTGTCGCTGTGGCTGACACGGCTGCGCAAGACCAACGGACCAAACTTCACCTGGCCGTTGCTGATGTTCGCCGACGCGGTGCCCGAGCGTCTGCTCTACGCCGCTGGGCGACTCTACCGGGGGCGGCCGATGGAAGTGAAGACCCGTGCCGAGCTGCTCGCCTCGGTCAAACCGGCCTACTGGAAGTATCTGCGCGAGGACACGGGCGACCTGCCCAACGAAGCCGAAACCGGGACGGCGGAACCGGTGGCCAACGTCGGTTGACGGACGGCGACAGCCCTCGGCTACTGCTGACTGGGCTACCGGGTGTCGTCCAACTCCGCGGCTATCCTGTCCACCGCCATCGCGAGCTGACGTCGAGCTTGTCGAGCTGCGGGTGCGACTGCGCACGGTCTCGGAACAGCACCTCCGCCATCGGGCTCCGACAGATGTTGCCGGCACATACGAACAGAAGGCGGTTGATCGTGCTCATCGGGTGACGTTGAGGAAACCTGGCGGCTGGTGCTCCGGCCACGTCCGTCGAGGGAACCCGATAATAGTGTGAGAAGAACGGCCCCGCAAAGATCGACCGTGGGGACGGCCCCCAGCCACGATGCGCGCCCTGTTGGTTCCAGTCGGTAGCGCCGGCGACGTGCACCCTCATGTCGGGCTGGCGCTCGCGTTGCGCGACCGCGGCCACGACGTGACCATCGCCACGAACGCGTACTTCCGCCCCTTGATCGATCGCCTCGGTCTCCGGCTCATTACGCTCGGCACAGCGGCCGACTACGAGCGGATCACGGCCAACCCGGATCTGTGGCACCACCGGAAAGGGCTGAGCGTCATCGCCGGAGCGGTGCGGGCCGCGGCGGCGGAGCTGTACGGAGTGGTGCGCGAGCATGGCACCCGCAGCGACACGGTCGTCGTCGCGCATGGACTGGCGTTCGCCGCGCGGACCGCCCAGGACGCCCTGGGCATCCGCCTGGTCACTGCCCATCTCCAGCCGAGCTGCTTCCATAGCGTGTACCGGTCGCCGGTGCTGCATCCGGCCCTACGACACATCAACGTGCTGCCCCGCATCGTCAAGCGGCTCCTGTTCCGGCTGATCGACCTGGCGGCCGACCGCGCGCTCGACGGCGCGGTCAACCATCATCGCCGCGAGCTCGGCCTCGAACCCGCCCGTCACCTCACGAGCCGCTGGTGGCATTCGCCGACCCGCGTCATCGGAATGTTCCCGGAATGGTTCGCGCCGGCCCAGCCGGACTGGCCACCCGTGACGCGCCTGACCGGGTTTCCACTGTATGACGAGCGCGGTGCGGCACCCGTGCCCGCTGACGTGGGTGATTTTCTCGACGCCGGAGACGCGCCAGTCGTGTTCGTCGCCGGCTCTGGCAACCGGCAGGCCACGTGGTTCTTCCAGGCGGCAGCCGACGCCTGCCGACACCTTGGACACCGCGGCCTGCTACTGACGCGATATCGAGACCAGCTGCCGTCGGCGATGCCCGAGGGCGTCCGTCACTTCGACTACGTGCCGCTCACCGAGGTGCTGCCCCGATCGGCCGCCCTGGTCCATCACGGTGGCATCGGTTCGGCGGCACAGGCGCTCGCGGCTGGCGTCCCGCATCTGGTCGCACCGATGACATTCGACCAGCCGGACAACGCTGACCGGCTACGCGAGCTGGGTGTCGCGCGGGTGTTGCGGCCGTCGCGCGTCGACGGGCGGAGCATGGCGCGAGAGCTCGAGCACCTCCTGGGCTCAACCGACACCGCAACGCGTTGCCGAGCCCTTGCGGCGCGACTCGATGGGTTTGACGGCCTGAGGGCCGCCTGCGAGGTCGTCGAAGCGGCCGAGTAGCCGCTTTGCGCACATCCAGGACAACGATAGAGTAGAACGATTCTGCTCTAGGAGACACCGATGCGCCGACCCCATCTTCGCGCCGCTGGCATGCCGATCGCCGCCACTCTGACCATCACGCTGCTGGTCGCGTTTCCAGCCGCTGGCCAGGAAGCGACCGGGTATCTGACGCCTCCCCAGGACATCGTCGACATTCTGGACGCGCCGCGGAGCCCCCTAGTGGTAGTCAGCCCGTCTGGTGACACGGTCGCCCTGCTCTCTCGCCCGGCGATGCCATCGGTCGCCGAGTTGGCGAAGCCGATGCTGCGACTGGCTGGCTACCGGCTGAACCCGCGAACCAACGGCCCGCATACAGCGGCCGGCATCACCCGGATCACGCTGAAGCGGATCGGTGACGGGGAGGAACAGGCGTTCGATGCGCCGCGGGAGACGTCGCTGGGCTTGGTCGAGTTCTCGCCGGATGGCTCACGACTGATCTTCACGCTGACCCGATACAACGGTGTCGAGGTGTGGATGATGGAGACCGCCACCGGCGCTGTGCGCCCTCTCAGCGACGCCTCGATCAACGCCGCCTGGGGTGACCCGTGCGACTGGCTGGACGAGAACGCCACAGTCGTCTGCACTTTCAAGGCGTCGGCGCGCGGCGCACCAGCCACAGCGCCCGATGTCCCGGCCGCACCGAACATCCAGGAGCATCTGGGCAGCGCGGCGCCGATCCGCACCTACCAGGACCTGCTGCAGAACGCCCACGACGAGGCACTGTTCGAGTACTACTTCACGAGCCAGGTCGCCACGATCGAAATCGCCACGGGGCGCCGGACCCCGATTGGTCGGCCCGGGCTCTATCAGCAGGTAAGCGCGTCTCCCAGCGGTCAGTATTTCCTGATGGTCGAAGTCGAACGGCCGTTTTCCTGGCTGGTCACCGCCCGCAGCTTCCCGAAGGACGTCACCATTCGCAACGGCAGCGGCGAGATCGTCGCGCAGGTCGCGCGACTGCCCTTGGCCGACGCGGTCCCGATCGGGGGTGTCCCGACCGGCCCCCGGAACTACGTCTGGAACCCGACCAAACCACACACGCTGGTCTGGGTCGAAGCGCAGGACGGCGGCGACCCGCGGCGCTCTGTGCCTCACCGTGACCAAGTCCTCTCGCACACAGCTCCTTTCAACGGCGAACCGACCGAGCTGGCCCGGACCGAATTCCGGTACGGAGGGATTACCTGGACCGAGGACGGCACGGCGCTGCTGACCGAGAACGACCGGCCCACCCGCTGGACACGCACCTCGGTCCTCACGGGCAACAGCCAGCCACGCACACTCTGGGACCGCAGCTCGGAAGACCGTTACGCCAACCCCGGTGGCCCGATCGCCGCCCCGCGGCCGGGTGGCCGTGTGATTCGCCAGACCGGGAGTGCCATCTATCTGACCGGCACTGGTGCATCACCCGATGGTGACCGCCCGTTCCTGGATCGGCTCGATCTGCGCACGTTCGACACCGAGCGGCTGTTCCAGAGCGACGACGACGCGTACGAGGTGGTGGCCGCCGTCCTGGCCAACGACGGCGGGTCGCTGCTCACCCGCCGCGAAACCCCGGCCGCGCCGCCCAACTATTACGTCCTTGACATCGCCAACGACACCCGACAGGCAATCACCAGCTTCGAGGACCCGGCGCCGCAGCTGACCGGCGTCTCGAAGGAGCTGGTGACATACGAGCGCGCCGACGGCGTGCAGCTGTCCGGCACGCTCTATCTGCCGCCCGGCTACCAAGACGGGCAACGTGTTCCGATGGTGATGTGGGCGTATCCGCGTGAGTTTGTCGACTCCACGCTGGCGGGCCAGGTCAGCGGCTCGGACAACCGGTTCACGGCGTTCCGCGGAGCTTCGCACCTGCTGCTGCTGACTCAGGGCTTCGCCATCTTCGACGGTCCGACGATGCCGATCATCGGCGCGGGCGAGACCGCCAACGACACATACGTTCAGCAGCTCGTGGCGAGCGCGCAAGCGGCGGTCGACAAGGTCGTCGACATGGGCGTGACCGACCGCGACACGATCGGCATCGGCGGTCACAGCTACGGCGCCTTCATGACGGCAAATCTACTGGCGCACTCCGACCTGTTCCAGATGGGCATCGCCCGCAGTGGCGCCTACAACCGGTCGCTGACGCCCTTCGGGTTCCAGAACGAGCGACGTACGTTCTGGGAAGCGACCAACATCTACGCGGCGATGTCGCCGTTCTTCCATGCCGAAAAGATCAACGAGCCGATCCTGCTGACCCACGGGGAGGTCGACAACAACTCCGGCACGTTCCCGATTCAGTCGGCCCGGATGTACATGGCGCTCAAAGGCCATGGCGCCACGGTCCGGTACGTCACGTTGCCGCACGAGTCGCACGGCTACACCGCCCGCGAGTCGGTGCTGCACACCGTCGCCGAGATGCTGAGCTGGGCGAATACCTACCTGAAGAAGACCGTCGGCTCGAGCTCCTCCAGCGCAGCACGATAGGGTCTCTTACTTCAACTCCACGCGCTGCTGCCGAGCTTCACGCCCATCGCACACTTCGCCTGGCCTGAGTGTCGCTCGGACACTGTGATAAGTTCGCTCCACTCCTCAGCTCACGTTCACAGCTTCAAAATAACTTGGCGACGCCATGAGAGCGCGTGCGGTCAGGACTCGCACCGGACCGCAGCCAGCCATGACTACATATCGCACTACGCGGCACGCCGCCTCGCCACGATCTCGTGTTGTCAATGTTCTCGCCGCGATTGGTGCCGTGCTCGCCTTCTCCGGATCGGAGTGCTCCAGGAACCCGGCAAATCCGTTCGATCCGTCACCAGACGACCCGTCTGGATTTGCGGTCCGCGGTCAGGTCTTGATTGATGGCAATCCCGCTGCTGGCGTGCTGGTAACGATTTCAAGCCAGAGCACCGGATTGAACAGTGCTGCTCGTACTGACGCGAGCGGTCGCTACAGTATCGATGGCGTGTCGGACAGCCACGTTCTCTTTACGGCCTCGGTGAGTGGAGGACCTCCCAACGTCGTCTTCGATCCAGCAACAGCACAGAGCGGACGGCCCAGCGCCTTGTCCGATAATGCGGTGGTCGTCATTGACTTCACTGGCACGGCGGTCGGCATGATTCGCGGGCAGGTCACCGTCGACGGGGCGCCCCTCAGTGGGGTCTCTGTGCAGCTCTCAACCCTGACCGTCACCCAGCCACCGCAGACCACTGGTCAAGAGGGCACCTACAGCTTCTCTCCCCTCACGTCGGGCAGCTACGAAGTCAGGATTACCGGTTTTCCGTCGGATGTGGTCTTCGACCGCACTACGGAAAGCGTCAGTCTCGCGTCGAGGGAGCTGAAAGTCGTTGATTTTCCTGGTCGCCGGGAGCCGATGATGACTTTCGTCGGCGACCTCCGCGTGCTGAGCGATGCCGTGCCGCCGCACGACCCGGCCGTCTTCAACGTCGGGAGCCTCAAGGAGAACGTCAACGTCAAGCTGACGATGAACGGCAGCACCACCACGCTCGAGGGCCAGTCCGGGTTCGCGCCGAACACGTTGCCCTCCGGCCTCATGGGGGTCATCGCTGCCGACGGGTCATTCAGCATGAGCGCGCTCGGGTCAATCTTTCTGCAGATCGGCGGTGACGAGTTCGAGATAGAGAACGTCAGCTTCGATCTCGAGGGCACGCTGGTGAACGACATTCTGCAGTTCACCATCACGGTCGGCGCCAACGGCGGGTTGCCGACGCCGGAAGGTACACTCGGCGCGGATCCGGTGGTCTACCGCTACACGGGGGCGAAGTAGCGGAGCGTGGGAACTGGGACGGCGCCCTAGCCGCCCTCGATCAGGCGCGTAAGGGCCGGAGTCCGCCCAAGCAGCCGGGCGTAGAGCGCAATCTGTGCTCGGTGATACTCCTCGTGCGCGATGCCGTGGTGCATCCAGGTCAGGCGGGTTCCGCGCTCGCCGTCGAACCGGCGCACATGCTGCAGCATCCCGACCTCACCCGCCTCGCAGATCTGTTTCACACCGGTTCGGTGACTGCTCTTCAGCAGACTGAGCAGATCGGTCTTCGAGCGCGGTTGGCGGCCCCGGGACGCATAGTGCTTGATGAAGGTCGGAAAGCTCTTGCGGGTAAAGTCGGCGGTCGGACGCGTCAGCTCGTTCGACCACATGAGCCCGGTGTCGATGATGTGCGTTACCAGCTCGGCCACCGAGCGGGCCTCCGGCGTCGGACGGTAGGCGAAGGCGCCGGGCGGAATGTTCCGTGCCTCGGCGATGACGCCTTGTCGGGCGTCGCCCCAGGCGTCGATCGCCTCCTCGAGCAGCGTGTTGGTCGGCATCATGACTCCCGTAGGTGTCGCTGGATGAACGGCGTGGCTGACCGCGTCGATCGGTGACGAAGCGGCCTCACTGATGCCACAGTGATGAATTCCTACCAGCGGTCATCGGTCAAGCCAGAGTACACTCTCGTCAAAGCAAGGGGAGAACAAGGTGAAACCATCCATCAAGCGCAGCATCGCGATTGTGTTCGCCGGCGTTGTGGCCGCGGGGCTCGGAATCCAGCCGGCGGCCGCGCAGGAGCCGGATGTGGACTACACGGCAGTCACCGACGAGCGCCTGCGGTCGCCCGCCCCCGAGGACTGGCTGATGTACCGAGGGACGTACGACAGCTGGGGCTACAGCCCGCTCGACCAAATCACGAAGGACAACGTCTCCAACCTGGTACCGGTGTGGACGCTGTCAACCGGGGTGACGTCGGGTCACCAGTCGCCACCGATCGTCAACGACGGCATCATGTTCGTCACCACGCCCGAAGACCAGGTGCTAGCGGTCGACGCGCGGAGCGGCGAGCTCATCTGGCGATACCGGAAGCAGCTACTCGAAGGCACCCTGCGATCGCACTGGACCAATCGGGGCGTCGGGCTGTACGGCGACCGGGTCTACTACACGACCCACGACGCCTTCGTGGTGGCGCTCGACGCGCGGACCGGCGACGTCGCATGGGAAGCGTCGGTGGCCGACTACCGTAGTGGGTACTACATGACGATGGCGCCGCTCATCGCCAACGGCAAAGTGCTGGTGGGCGCGTCGGGCGGTGAACGGGGCATCCGCGGGTTCGTCGCCGCCTACGATGCCGACACCGGGCAGGAGGTCTGGCGGTCGCACACGGTGCCCGGGCCCGGCGAGCCCGGTAACGAGACCTGGCCGGGCGACACCTGGCAGACGGGCGGCGCGTCGATCTGGATCACCGGGTCGTTCGACCCCGAGCTGAATCTGACCTACTGGGGAACCGGCAACCCCGGGCCCTGGATCGGCGACCAGCGACCGGGTGACAACCTCTACACGAACTCGGTGGTCGCCTTCGACGCGGACACCGGCGAGCTGAAGGCGTATCACCAGTATCACCACAACGGCTCCTGGGACTGGGACGAAGTTTCGGCACCGTTGCTGATCGACGTGCCCCGCGACGGCCGGACCATCAAATCGCTTGTGCACCCTGCGCGCAACGGCTATCTGTGGCTGCTCGAGCGCGAGGCGAACGCCATCAACTTCGTCGACGCGAATCCGTACGTCGACCAGAACGTGTTCGTCTCGATCGACCCGGTGACCGGACGGCCCGAATATGACGCCGAGCGGAAACCGGGCACGAACAAGCCGGCCACGTTCTGCCCATCGCTCTGGGGCGGCAAAGACTGGCCACCGGCTGCCTACAGCCCGCAGACCGGTTATCTCTACATCCCGGCGAACGAGAACCTCTGCTCGACGATGGTGGGTCGGGAGGTCGAGTATCGACCCGGCGCCAGCTACACGGGAGCGTCATCGCAGGTCTTCGTGTCCGACGGCGCCGACCACGTGGGCGAGATCCAGGCATGGGACCTCTCGACCGGCGAGCAGGTCTGGACTCACGAGTTCCCCGAGTCACAGAACTGGGGGCCGATCCTGACGACCGGCGGCGGCCTCGTCTTCTCCGGCGGCACGCACGACCGCTACTTCCGGGCGTTCGACGCCGAAACGGGCGACCTCCTCTGGGAGCAACGCACGAACTCCGGAGTCACGGGAGTCCCGTCGTCCTACTCCATCGATGGCGTGCAGTACATCGCCGTGCAGTCGGGCTGGGGCGTCGACGCCCAGGGCATGCAGCGCGCCGTGAACACGCACCTCGAGCGCAACATCCAGGTGCCACAAGGGGGCGTGGTGTGGGTCTTCGCCCTGCGGCAGTGACGACACGGGGACTCACGCCGCGCCGGCGGTCTGGCCGATGCCGCCACACAGCGACGAGGAGCGACGCTGAAGGGCTGCTAGCAAGGCTTGTCTCCTAGCCCCGCTAGGCGGGGGCTAGACAAGTGTAGGGAGAAAACGGGGCACACGGCGTGCCCGCGTGGTCTGCTCGAAGCTGAAGGCGATCCGGATGAGCGTCGGCTCACTCCAGGCGCGCCCGAAGAACGACAAACCGACCGGGAGGCCATGCACCTCACCGGCCGGCACCGTGATGTTCGGGTACCCGGCCACGGCCGGGTACCCGGAACTGCTCCCACCGAAATGGTCGCCGTTGACCAGATCGGTTACCCAAGCAGGTCCGCCGGTAGGTCCGATGATGGCATCGAGCTCGTGGTCGTCCATGGTTCGATCGATTCCGTCCGCGCGCGATAGACGACGGGCGGCGGCCAGCGCCGCCAGATACCTCGGTTCGGAAAGCGGCCCTTTCTCCTCGGCGGCAAGCAGCCGTTCCTGACCGAAGTACGGCATCTCGTCCGAAGCGTTGCGTTCGTTGAAGGCGATGAGGTCGGCAAGAGAACGCACTTCGGCGTCCGGCCCGCGCTCGGCAAGATAGGCATTCAAATCGGCCTTGAACTCATACAGCAGCACTTCGGTTTCCGCGGCGCCCATGCTCGTGACCACGTCGCCTGCGGCCGGGCGGCCACTGGGTCGCAAATCGACCGGGTCCACGATGACGGCGCCTGCAGCGCGCAACGCCGCGATCGCCTGCTCGACGATCTGGTCCACCCCGTCGTGGAAACCAAGAAAGCGACGCGCCACGCCGACCCGCACGCCCCCGAGTCCGTTCGCCTCGAGAAACGGCGTGTAGTCGGTGAGCCCGCGCATCTCGCTCTCCGCAGTGGCGGGGTCCCTCGGGTCCACTCCGGCCATCGCTCCCAGCACCATCGCCGCATCGCGCACCGTGCGCGCCATCGGACCGGCCGTATCCTGCGTGTGCGAGATTGGTATCACACCGGCCCGACTGACCAACCCCACCGTCGGCTTGATGCCCACGATGCCGCTGGCGGACGATGGACATACGATCGATCCGTCGGTCTCGGTCCCGATGGCCACCGCCGCCAGATTGGCGGACACGGCCACTCCGGATCCGGAGCTCGAGCCACAGGGGTTCCGGTCGAGCACATACGGGTTCCGGCACTGGCCGCCGCGACCACTCCAGCCGCTTGACGACCGGGTCGAGCGAAAGTTTGCCCATTCGCTCAGGTTCGCTTTGGCGAGCAGCACCGCCCCAGCCGCCCGCAGCCGGGCAGCGACGGCGGAGTCTTGTGGAGGCACCCAGCCACTCAGCGCGAGCGAGCCGGCGGTCGTGGTCATCCGGTCGCCGGTGTCGATGTTGTCCTTGAGCACGATCGGCACGCCGTGCAGCGGGCCACGGGCTCCCTGGGCTCGACGCTCGCGGTCGAGCTCGTCGGCGATGACGAGGGCGTCCGGGTTGGTCTCGATCACGGCACGCAACGACGGCCCCTGAAGATTGAGCTGCTCGATACGAGTCAGATAGGCTTCGGTGATCGACCGGGCGGTCCACTCGCCGCTCGTCATCCCCTCCTGCAGCGCGGCGATCGTTGTCTCTTCGAGCGCGAAGTTGCCGACCGAAGTGTCGGCGACCGAGCTGGGTGGCGCCGGCCCACAGGCTACCGGCCCGGTAATCGCCAGAGCACCGCCAACCGCCGAGGAGCGGAGAAAGTCCCGCCTGGACAGCGCAAAGTCCCGCCGCTCTTCTGACTTCTGACTTCTGACTTCTCGAGCATCCTCACGGCACCGTGATCAGCATCGGCACGACCGTCTCGCCCCAGTGCAGTCGCAACTCGGTCTCCTTGCCCTCCACCAGCGGGAAGTGATAAGCCAGCGACTCGACGTGGTCACCGCGTTGCGGCGTGATGGTCAGACGGAGCGCGTCCTGATCTTCGCCGGGATACGGCGTGTGATACACGTCGGCTGCGCGGCTGAAGATCAGGGTCCAGTCGCCGGCGCTGGGAATGGCCCAGATTGAGTACTTGCCGGCGCCCAACGGCTCGCCGTTGATGGTCACGTCGCGGCTGAACGACACGGCCGTGGCGTCGTTCGCACCCGGGTTCCAGACCTCGTCGTAGGCGACG
Organism: Vicinamibacterales bacterium; assembly: GCA_030745255.1. Taxonomy (GTDB): domain Bacteria; phylum Acidobacteriota; class Vicinamibacteria; order Vicinamibacterales; family UBA8438; genus NP936. The sequence continues at coordinate 7,000 of JASLOY010000012.1, read as the reverse complement.
ATTCCGCCGAACAGCTCGCGCCCGCGCGCCACCGGCCGGTCGTAGACCACCTCGATGTCGGTGTTGGCGACACGTTGAAACACCGCGCCGCTCTGGCTCTTTTGCACCTCATCGGGAGGGATGATCGGCAGGTCGGCGGGGTTCACTTGCACGTCCCGGGCACCCGGCCGTTCACCAACCGGCTGCGACGCCGGAGCGGCACCACCGCCGCCACACGCCGTCAGCAGCATCATCGACAACCCACCCGCCAGCATAGTCAATGTCCGTATCGCCATCCGCATGTCCCCCTGTGGTTCTCACCCGTGACGCTCTCACGATCCCTACGTAGGACGGGGGCGTGAGACGGTCGGATCCGAGATCGGCGGCGGCCGGCGCCGGTCCCGCCTGGCTGCCCGGCTTTTCGCTCGGTGTCGACACCTCACCGATCGACGCGCGGTACCGCCTTTCGGGGCAACAACTCGTCGCGCATTGCGGTGTTGAAGGCAAAGCTCGCCGCGACTACCGCCATCTGCACCACATCGTCGCGCTGCACGCGATCGACAACGTCCATGTTTGAGTGATGCGTTCGGGAGTTGTACTCCAGCCGGTCCTGTATGAATTGGAAACCGGGCAGACCCACCTCGTCGAACGCTACGTGATCGGTGCCGGAGACACTCCGTGGTCCCAGCGTGGTCACTCCCAAATCGCTCATCGACGCGATCCACTCCTCGAAGACCGGCGCGACCGCAAAGTTCTCCTGCAGCCAGATGCCCCGCAGTCTCCCGGAACCGTTATCGAGATTGAAGTAGCCCGACAGCGTCTCGTGCGCCGGACGCAACCGCATGGTGTCCCGGTCGCCAAAATGCCGCCGAACATGCTCGCGCGAGCCCAGCAGGCCCTGCTCTTCGGCGCCCCACAGCGCGAGCCGGATGGTTCGTCGTGGGCGAGCCTCGACAGCCTGCAAAATTCGCATGACCTCCATCATCGCCGCCACGCCGGCTGCGTTGTCAGTCGCGCCGGTCCCGGCGTGGGTGGTGTCGAAGTGGGCACCGATCATCACCACCTGGTCGGCCAGATCGGTCCCTGGAATCTCGGCGAGGATATTGAAGGCGTTCATCTGCTCGACGGCGTCGGCCTCGGTGTGAAACTGCGTTTCGACGTGCAGCTCCACCCGCACCGGGGGTCTCCTGTCCAGGATTCTGACCATCCGGTTGTAGTGCTCCACGGCCAACGTGACCGACGGCACCCGGGTTCCGGCGTTTTCGCCCCGCGGCCCACCGTTTCCGACGAAAATTGTGCCCCCATCGGTGCGCTGGGTCTGATAGGGCAGCCCACTCCCAGCGCCCATCATGAAGCCGTCCCTGCCACGGTCCAGCACCGCGACGACCCCCTCGTCCAGATAAAACTGCTGCAGGCGATCAGTGAACGACGGCCCGTCGGAGCGATCTGGCTCCGTGGCCGCCGGTGGCACCTGGGTCCGGCTGGCCTCGTCGAGCTGCTCCTCGGTCATTCGTAACACCACGTCACCCTCGAGCAACCGGACCTCGCGTTCCGCCTGTGGCAGCACAATCTTGCCGCGCAGGCGCCCGCGATAGGCATCGAAGTCCCGGTCCGACTGGATGTCGACGCGCGTCACCACGGCCGTCACCGTGCCATCCGTGCTCGACGACCACGACTTCGGGTAGCCGATGAGCGGCATCACCTGAGGCTCGATCATGTGCGCGTGGAACCGGACCAGCGACCAGCCATGCCCGAACGCGAAGCGCTCTTCGTGCACATTTGCCAGGCCCCACTCGCGCAACTTCTCCATCGTCCAGACTCTGGCCTGTTCGATAGCGGGGGTGCCGGTGACGCGAGGACCATAGACGTCGCTCAACCAGCTGATGTGTTCCATCGCCTGCGAGCCGCGCAGCCCCTCGTCCCGGATCGCGGCCAGTGTTGCGTGGTCGATTGGCTGCGCCACCGAGGAGATTGCCATGGGCATCTTCAGGGCACCGACCATGACCAGCACACGAAACGTCATTGACATCGACTCTGCTCCTTAGTGGTCCGCTGGATAAGTACGGCGACGCACCGAGGGCACGGTTAGCTGACGTCGCGGCCGCTCCACCCTGCGCGAGAAGGGAGCACACCGGCAGTATTCGACCCCGCTGAGGCTGAAGCCAGGCGCCGGGCTTGCGGGTTGCATCGGTGGCCGAATGCCGCCGCATTTATGCAACGGGCCACTTGACTTGCTGATCCTTACACGATGCGAGCCCGTACAGATGCTTTTTCGCCGGCCGTCCCGCGGCCACGATGAACTGCCTGGAACCCTGAAGCAGTCAGATCGATCGATCGCGAAGTGCCTATGACGACCAAGTTGCACTGTTTCATCCGTAATAGGCTGACATCTAGGTCATTTCTGTGGCTACGAACACGATATCGTAATCGACCATGTTCGACTGACTGGATGCCAGGTATCAACGACGCACCCCCCATCCCTTGAAGACTGGCGACATCTGAAGCCTGGAGCCGGAGCGGTACGGAGGCACGGCCCTTGCGTTCTCGATGGTTGCCAGGTCGCGCCAGCCGCGTGATGCGAGGATGAATGATGGCCGAGTCAGTGAATGATCGGAAGAGAGAACCGACCATCGCGCTCGAACCGCTGGCGAGCAGCGTGACTCGCGACGGGCGTCGCCCTGCCGCACCCAGAACAAGCGACTGGTCCTGTGCCACGACCGGGGGCGTCATTCCCTCTCGGGTCGAGACCGGGCCGAGAAACCCCCAATTGCGGGCCTTGCTGCTGCTGCTGATGCTGGTGCTGCTTACGAGCATCGCCATCTGGACCCCGGCAGGCCTGCAGACGGTGGCTGCCGACACGATCGGACGGCTCCTGGCGACCGACACCGCCACCTCCCGCACCGCGCCAGGGCCAGCCCCATTGGTCGGGCAGCTCGACGTCACGTCGGCGCCATCCGGCATCAAGCTCTATGTCGACGGCGAGCAACAGGGCGTCACGCCGGCCCACCTCGTCCTGCGTGCCGGCCGACACGAGCTGACGTTCGTGAGCCCGATTGGCCAGGTGCAGCGCCATGTGCGGATCCGCCCCGGTCGCCGAACTCTATTCAGCGAGGCGATCTTCCCTGGTTCGCTGGCGGTCTCGTCGGAGGTCGAGCTCGAGGTGCGCGTCGACGGGCGAGCCATCGGCACCTCGGACGACGGCGAGCTGCCGCTGGCGCCAGGCTCCTATCAGGTCGACCTGGTGAATCCGATCGACGGCGTGCGCAAGACCAGCACGGTGGAAATCTTCCCGGGTCAAGTCACCTCCTTGGATTCTGACGGCGACGAGATGAACGGCAACTGACGACCGGCTTTGTCCTCTCGCCGCGGGCGGGCAATAATTCCGTCATGCAGCAAGGCGACGAGAACCTCCGCCCACGCGGCCATGGAGGGTTTGCGCTGGACAGGCTCATCCGGGACATGCGCTATGGCATGCGCACGCTGTGGCGCAGCCCTGGTTACAGTCTGCTGGTCGTCATAACCCTGGCGCTCGGTATCGGGGCCAACACCGCGATCTTCAGCGTCGTCAACGGCGTGTTGCTGCGCCCGCTGCCGTATCAGGACGGTCACGAGCTGGTGCTGGCGCGGCAATCGGCGATGCGGGCCGGCGCCGAGAACATACCGTTCTCGGTAAAGGAAATCATCGACTATCGAGACTTGCTCGAGACCCTGGATGGCTTTGTCGAGTACCACGGCATGTCGTTCACGCTCCTCAACCGCGGCGAGCCGGACCGGGTGCTGACCGGGGTGGTCTCGTCGAACTTCTTCGACGTACTCGGTGTACAGCCGCTCCTCGGCCGATCGTTCGTCGAGACCGACGACGACCTGGGCGCCGAGGCGGTGCTGGTTCTGAGCTATCCGTACTGGCAGCAGCGGTTTGGCGGCGACCCGAACGTCGTGGGTGCGGTGTTCGAGATGAACGACCAGCCGCACACGGTCGTGGGTGTCCTTCCGCCGATTCCGCAGTACCCGCGAGACAACGATGTCTACATGCCAACCTCCGCCTGCCCGTTCCGAGCGCGCGGCGAGGCTCGGATGCACGAGGACCGCACCGCGTTCCGCGGCATGACTGCGTTCGGCCGGTTGCGGGATGGGGTAACCGTCGAACGATTCGGGACCGACCTGGCCACGGTCGCCGGACGGCTCCAGCAAGATTTTCCTGACGTCTACGAGCCGGAGTCCGGTTACACCGCCGTCACTGCGCCGCTGACCGAAGAGCTGACCAGCAGTGCGCGCCCGATGTTGCTGATTCTCCTGGGCACCACCGGGCTGGTGCTCCTGATCGCCTGCGCCAACGTCGCCAACCTCACGCTGGCGCGAATGCTGCGGCGTGAGCGTGAGCTGGCACTCCGATCCGCACTCGGCGCCGGACGTGGACGGATACTGGCTCAGGTGCTCACCGAGACCACGCTGCTGGCCGTCGTCGGAGCCGGACTGGGTCTGGTGCTTGCCGGGATGGGTCTCGACCTGCTGGTGTCGTTCGCCGGAATGCTCACGCCTCGGACGAGTCAAATCTCGATCGACGGCTGGGTGCTTGCCTTCACGCTCGCTGTGGCGGTCGCCACGGGGCTGGCGTTTGGTATCGCACCGGCGCTGTCGGCCCGCGCCAATGTCACCGCCCTGAAGGAAGGCGGCGCGCAGACGACCGACGCCGGCACCGTGCACTGGTTCCGAAACGTGCTGACGATCGCACAGGTGGCGGTGTCGTTCATGCTGCTCGTTGGCGCCGGCCTCCTGCTCGCCAGTTTCTACAAGCTCCAACAGGTAGACCCGGGGTTCAGGCCCGATAACGTTCTCACGGCCGAGGTGTTCCCCAACTGGTCCAAGTACCGCACTCCCGAGAGCCGACGGCAGCTGTTCACCGGTGTGCTCGAACGGATCGAGAGCCGTCCCGGCGTGCTGTCAGCGGCGGCGGCCAGCGACGTGCCGCTCGAGGGTCAGCCGGCCCGGCAGCAGGCGTTCGAGATCGAAGGACGGCGCTACGAGGACCCGGACCTGCGCCCGGAGCTCGAGCTGCGGGTCGCCAGCCCCGGCTACTTCGAAACGATCGGGGTCGGGCTGCTGTCAGGACGGGCGTTCACCAACCTCGATGACGAGGAGGGGCTCGGTGTCGCGATCATCAGCCGCTCCCTGGCCCAGCGGCACTGGCCCGACAGCGACCCGATCGACCGGCGAGTCACATTGAACGGCGGACGCGACTGGCTGACGATCGTGGGCGTGGTAGGCGACGTGCGATACGGCGGACTCGACAGCGAGCCGCCCGACGCATTGTATCGGCCGTTTCTCCAGGTCTCGGGCGCGACTCGGATCCTGGTGCGAGCCCGCATGGATCCGCTCTCGCTTGCCACAGAAGTCCGCGAAGCGGTCCACGACGTGGACGCCGAGCAGCCGGTCGAGAGCTTCTCCACCCTGGAACAGGCACGCACCGACACGCTTGCGACCAGGCGCCTGACGATGCTGCTCCTGGCGATCTTCGCAGCCCTCGCGCTGGTGATCACCGTGACCGGGATCGCCGGGGTGGTGGCCACGTCGGTCAGCCAGCGGACCCGAGAATTCGGCGTGCGGATGGCGCTTGGCGCCGAGCCGGCGAGTCTGCTCAGAATGGTGATGCGTCAGGGCTTGACGATGGTGATTCTCGGCCTGCTCCTCGGGCTCGCCGGCGCGCTCGCGCTCAGCCGTGTGCTGGCAAGCCTGCTGTTCGACACCATGCCCACCGACCCGTCGACCTTCGCGATCGTATCGGTGGTGCTGCTGGTCGCGGCGCTCGCCGCCTGTTTCCTCCCGGCTCGCCGGACCATGCGGGTCGATCCGATGGTGGCGCTGAGGACGGAGTAGGGGCCGCTCGTTCGATCACAGCTCGAGCTGGTCGTTGTAGACCATGTCCTCGAGCTTGAACTTTCTCTTGATCGTCGCGTCTCCGACCTTCGTGACGAACTCGACGTCCTTGTCGTCCAGCACTATGGCCTCGTCTTTGGGGAACACATAGGCGAGCGCGACGCCCCGTCCCTCCCTCTGGGCGGCCGCCTGCACTGGTCTGATCGGCTCTTTCCCTTTCCTCTCCAGGCGCGCTTCGGCCATCAACGCTTCCGGTGACAGTCTGCCGAACTGTCCGGGCACACCGGAGACGACGACGAAGTAGCCTGGGGCGTTCTGGTCGAGCACAGCCCGTGCGTCGGGCCCGACAGCACCGTCGCTTCCGATCTGCGCGCGGACCACCGCCTGCCTCACCGGCAACGCGCTCTGCCACCGGACAATCAGCCTGGCCTGCGGGCTGCCCCCTCCGAAACCGCCACCCCCGCCGCGCCCGCCGCGGCCTCCGCCGCGCCCACCCGATTCGGTGGGCGGACGCGGAAAAACGACCGTCAGGCGTTTTGCCCACGGTGAATTGGTCATCATCTTCTCGACGTCCTTGTCGGACCAGGCCGTGAACTCCTTCTCCTCCCAGAAGTCCGCCGCGAACAACACGGCGCACCCCAGCAAGCAAACGACCGAGAGTGCGAGGGCTCTGGGTCTCATGACACCGTTCCTTTCACGATTTCAGTGATCCAACGTGCGCTCAACCGACTCATTCCGCTTTTTCCAGATCTTCGATCAGGGCCTGGAGAAAGCGCGCGGCCTCGGCGCCGGTCACCGCGCGATGGTCGAAGGTCAGCGACAGTGGCAGCTGGCGATGAATCGCGGGGGCGTCGCCCACCGCTACCACCTGCCGTGTCATGCGCCCTACCCCCACAATCGCCACCTGCGGCGGTACCACGACAAGCTGTGCGTGCCGACCTCCAACGAGCCCGAAGTTCGACAAGGTGATGGTCTGGCCACGCAGCTCCGCCGGTGGAACGGTGCGCGCACGAACGTCCCGCTTCAGCTGCTCCAGCCCCTCGCGACGCTCGGCCTCGCACACCGGCAAGGCGGCGAACCGCGCCAGGGCCTCGCGGCCGAAGGCGTAAATGCCCACATGGATCATGGGCAGGCCCTCCTCCCTGGG
>JASLOY010000129.1 GCA_030745255.1 Vicinamibacterales bacterium | reverse complement strand
AGCTACTCGAGGGAAGCCCGCGCGGTGGGACCGGAGCATCAGCGTAAATTATACGCCGATCACGGCTTTACGATGGAGAAGAGCCCCCTGCTTGATGGCATAATGGTCTTCATGGGAGTTTTGGACCGTCTGGGCCGGCCACTGACCAGCCTGCGTCTGTCGGTGACCGACCGGTGCAACCTGCGCTGCCAGTACTGCATGCCGGAGCACGACTATGTCTGGCTCCCGCGAACCGACATCCTGACGTTCGAGGAGTTCGACACCCTGGTCGACACCTTCACCGGTCTGGGCGTCGACAAGGTCCGCATCACCGGTGGCGAACCGCTCGTGCGCAAGGACCTCCCGGACCTAATTGCGCTGCTGGCACAGAAGTCGACGCTCAAAGACCTGGCGTTGACCACCAACGGTATTCTGCTGGCCGACCGGGTCGAAGCACTCAGAGCCGCCGGACTCCCCCGCATCACGGTGAGTCTCGATACGTTGCACGCCGACCGATTCCAGGCACTAACCCGGTTCGACAGCCTCGACGCGGTGCTGCGGGGTCTGGAGCTGGCCGCCGGGGCCGGCTTCGACAGCGTCAAGATGGGCACCGTGGTCATTCGCGGAGTAAATGACGACGAGCTCGTCCCGATACTGGAGCTCGCCCAGCGACTGGGCGCGGAGGTACGGTTCATAGAGTATATGGATGTGGGTGGCGCCACCCGCTGGTCGATGGAGGACGTGATCTCGCGTCAGGAAATGCTGCGACGGCTGTCCGCGCATTTCGGGCCAATTGCGGCGATGGACGAGAACACCGCCGCGCCAGCTGACCGCTTCACACTGCCCGACGGCACCGTGTTCGGCATCATTTCGTCGACGACCGAGCCGTTCTGCGGGCGGTGCGACCGCAGCCGGCTCACCGCCGACGGGCTATGGTATCGGTGTCTCTATGCGCGCGCGGGCACCGACCTGCGGGGACCGCTTCGGTCCGGGGTCGACGTGGATGGTCTCCGGGAGCTCATTGCCTCGACGTGGCTGGCCAGGGACGACCGCGGGGCCGAGGAGCGGCTGGCATCCGATGGCCGATCGACGCTTGTCCCGGTCGAAACGCTCCAGGACGAACCGCATCTAGAGATGCACACCCGCGGCGGCTAGGTTTTCCTGGCGAAGCGTCCGCCTGGACGGCGTTGCGTCCTCAGTCACAGACCACCAGTCTGCTCCCTCGTCGCGCCTTGCCAGCCAAACGCTTCGCCAGGAAAACCGACCATGGGCGGGTCTGGCGGCGTTGCTTCCTCGGTCACAGACCCTGGGCGCGCGACTATGCGCGCCCCGTGGACGCGGAGTGGGGCTCTCGGGGTCTCCGCGTAGCGTCCGCGTGGGGTCCGGGGCGCAGCCCCGTCTGGAGAGGCCGCGCCTTGTCAGGAAAATCGCCGATCAGGGCTTTCGCCGGACAAAGCACAAACCCGACCAGTCCGCGTCGATCGCACAGATCTTGAAATCGACCAGACCGTGTGCGAGACCGCCCGCCCGAACCTCCCGTTCGGAGACGTCGGCCGCCAGCGGCGACGTCTTCTTGGGCCAGGCGAGCCAGAGTCGATCGGTCGTGACACGGGCGGCCATCGGCTCGATGCCCTGTTCGAGCACGCGTCGGCGGCGGATGAACCAGATGGTGATGTCTCGGGCTCCGTCGCCGCGTCGTCGCAGTCTGACCGCTTTCGGCAAGGTACCCAGCGTCGTGTCGAAGTCCCGTGGCGCGCCAACCAGACGCACGATCGATGCTGGCTTGATCCCGAGCTTCTTGAGCAGCGGCGTGCCGGAGTACCCGGCCAGAACCGAGGGCGGCCGCACGGGATCCCGCGGTGGCCGCGTGAGCGCGCGCCGCACGGCGCCACGGATCCGTCCACCCGAGGTGTGGACGGCGTCCGGCAAGAGGCTCCGCAGACGCGTGACCAGTGTGGGGCTGCCCTCGACAGAGACGAGCGGAACGTGTCGCGTAGCCTTCAACTGCCTCACTGCGAGTCCCAGATCACGTCCGTGCGAGGGGGCTCGCGCCAAGTCAATCGCCACCACCGACGGCACCCGACGACCAAGCGATCTGAGATCGGAAGGCCCGCGGATCGGCCGTGCATCTACCTCGTAGCCGGCCGCGCGCAGACGCTCGATCCAGGCCTCGGAGTCGGCATGCACGTTCAGCACACGAATCCGTCGTCCAGACATTGGGGTTTGGCTGGATGGTAGCAGAGTCCCACGATGTGGGTGAACCGGGCCGGCCCCTCCGGGCGCCGTCCGATACAATCTGTGTTCTCCCCACCGAGGGAAGGAGCATCAGATCGTGATAGCAGCCGTCGACCCGCACCCCTCCGAAGATACGCTCACGCCGCTCTTGCACCCCTCGACGGTCGCCATCATCGGTGCCTCGGACAACCCGACGCGCATCGGTGGGCGACCGCAGCGCTACATGCGCGACGCCGGGTTCGGTGGACGCATCTATCCGGTCAATCCGCATCGCGAAACCGTACAGGGTCTGACGGCCTTCGCCAGCATCGCCGATCTGCCAGAACCGATCGACATGGCGATCATCGCCGTGCCGGCGCCGGCGGTGGTCGAGACGACCGAGGCGTGCGCGGCCGCGCACGTGAAGACGGCCGTCATCTTCAGTGCCGGGTTCGCTGAGACCGGCGATGACGGCGGACGCCATCAGGCGGCGCTCGCGGCGGTTGCCGACGCCACACCGATGCGTATCGTCGGGCCGAACTGTCTCGGCGTCTACAACTCGGCTCTGGGCTTCTTCGGCACCTTCACCTCGACCATCGAGGCGGGCCGTCCCAAACCGGGACGGGTCGGCCTGGTGAGCCAGAGTGGCGCATATGGCAGCCATCTGTCGCTCCTCGCGACACGGCGCGGTATCGGTATTCGGTTCTGGGTGACCACCGGCAACGAATGCGACGTCGACGTGGCCGAAACGATCGGCTGGCTGGTCCGACACCCCGACATCTCGGTCATCGTGGCCTACGCCGAGGGCGTTCGTGACCGGAATCGGTTGTTCGCCTCGCTGACACTGGCTCGCGAACGCGGCAAGCCGGTCATCTTCCAAAAGGTGGGCCGCACCGAGGTCGGCGCCGACGCGGTCCGCTCGCACACCGCGTCGCTCGCCGGGTCCGATGCTGTTTATGACGGGGTATTCCGCCAGTTCGGCGTCTATCGCGCCAGGGACACGGAGGAGATGCTGGACGTTGCCTATGCGGCGACCTTCGGGACGTTTCCTGCCAGCCGGCGCGTCGGACTGATGAGCATCTCCGGCGGGGTGGGCGTCCAGATGGCCGACGAGGCGGTGGAGTGCGGGCTCGAGGTCACGCCGATGAGCGACGCCGCCCAGGCCCGCCTGAAGGCGTTGCTGCCGTTCGCGTCGCCGCGCAATCCGGTCGACATCACGGCGCAGGCGTTCAACGACCTGTCACTGATAACGGCAAACCTCGACGTCATGCTCGAGGAAGGCACGTACGATGCCATCGTTGCGTTCTTCACGTTCGTCGCGGCCGCCAAGGCGATGGTCGATCCAATCAGCGAGACACTGCGGGCAGCAAAGCAGCGGCATCCCGACTGTCTGCTCGTCCTGTCTATCGTCGGCCCGTCCGAGATCATCCGACGCTACGAGGACGTCGGGTGCCCGGTGTTCGAGGACCCGGCACGCGCCGTGCGCGTCGTCGATGCTCTCGCCCGATTCAGCGAGGCGTTCGCGCGGCAGACGCCACCGATGGGCCCCGTCCCCTCGGCGTTGCTGGCGCTGCCGGCGCCGCCGATTGGCGAGCACGAGGCCAAACAGATCCTCGCCGAAGCCGGTCTCCCGATGGTGGAGGAACGGCTGTGCGCCACGGCCGACGAGGCCGTGGCAGCGGCCGGCGCGCTCGGCTTTCCCGTTGCGCTCAAGATCGCGTCGCCGAACATCCTGCACAAGACGGAGACGGGCGGCGTGGAGCTGGACCTTGGAACGGCGGACACCGTGTCCCGCGCCTTTGCGGCGGTGACCGGACGCGCGCGACTGGGCGCGCCGGACGCCCGCATCGACGGTGTGCTCGTCTCCCGCATGGTGACTGGTGGTGTCGAGACGATTCTCGGCGTGCAGCACGACCCGACGTTCGGGCCCGTGGTCATGTTCGGGCTTGGTGGCATCTTCGTGGAAACCTTGAAGGACGTGTCATTTCGCGTGGCACCGTTCGAAGACGATGAGGCGCATCGGATGATGCGCGAGCTGACGGGGTTTCCACTGCTCGAAGGCGTCCGCGGCCACCAGCGGTGTGACCTCGGCGCGGTGGCCGCCGCGCTTTCCGCGCTCTCGCGATTCGCCGCCGCACACACCGGTCACCTCGAAAGCGCCGAGCTCAATCCGGTGGTCGTCTTCGAGGAGGGACACGGCCTATTGGCACTGGACGCCCTGCTCGTGCCCAGCAAGTCGTAAACAGCGACAACACGAACCCGGGCTAGACTCGTTGAGTGGTGCGAATCGGAGCTGGTGAGTCAACTCTTGTTCGCGTTCCCTGTGCTCTCGTGCGGCTCAGGAAGTCTAGCCCCCCGCGTAGCGGGGCCATTGAAGAATAGACGAATGGTAGCCCAGCGCGAGGCGGGAGCCGACAGAGGCTGGGTGGTCTGAGGCGGAGCCTCGCTAGGAACTAGGGCAGGGCGAGGGCAACCATCTGCGCCCCCTGCAAGGTGAGCACGATGAATTGGCGGTCGTCCATGAGGTACGTCATCGGCGTGCCCAGCGGCCGCGCCGGTAGGGCGGCCCGCCCGAGCACGTCACCAGTCGCCTTATCATAGGCGACCAGCCAGGAACTATCGTTCGGCCCCGACGGTCCGAGACCGAGCACGAGCAGCGTCTTGGTGATGAGCGGTCCACTCGTCGTCTGCTGACCGCCCAGCGGCGGCAGCTCGAGACCGGCGAGCGCGGGATGATTACGGATGCGGTCCTGGCCGGGGCCGGTCGGCGTCTGCCAGGCGATCTCGCCGCGATTCATGTCGTACGCCGTCATCCGGCTGTAGGGCGGTTTCATCAACGGCAGCCCCTGTGGGCCGGTCACCCTCGGCGGACGGGCGGGGTGAATGCTCTCTGGGCCGAGCTTGCCGTTCGGCACGTACCGCAGGTTGGTGAAGCTCGGCTTGCCCTCAACCAGCACCATCCGCGTCAAGCCAGTGCGCGACGGCACGTAGAGAAAGCCGGTCTCGGGGTCGGCGCCCGACCCGCCCCAGTTAGCCCCGCCGCCGGAACCTGGAACCTGAAGCGTGCCGTGGGTCCCGTTCTCCTCATACAGCGTCTGGGGTGTGAACATCCCGCCGTAGGCGTACTGCCGCATGATGTCGACCGCTTCGGCGCGCAACTCCGGCGTGAAGTCAATCAGCAGGTCCTCGGTCACCCCCTGGTACTCGAAGGCGGGCGGCTTGGTCGGGTGCGGCTGGGTCGGCGACAGTACCTCTCCAGGCACGTCGGACGCCGGCTCCGGCCGCTCCTCGATCGGCCAGACCGGTTCGCCGGTGGCGCGGTCGAAGACATAGGTGTAGCCTTGCTTGCTCACCTGTGCCAGCGCCTTGATGTCCCGTCCGTCGACGGTGATGTCCATCAGCGTCGGCGCGGTTGGGAAGTCCCAATCCCAGACGCCGTGATGAATCGCCTGAAAGTGCCACACGCGCTCGCCGGTTTCGACGTCGACCGCCACGATCGACTGCGAGAACAGGTTGTCCCCCAGCCGCTCGCCGCCCCAGTAGTCGTTGGTTGGCGCGGTGGTCGCCAGATACACGTGCCCCAGCTCGTCGTCGCCGCTCAACGTCGACCAGACGTTCGCGTTGCCGGTATACAGGTTCGAGCCGTTCTCCCACGTGTGCTCGCCGAACTGGCCGGCTTGCGGAATGGTATGGAAGATCCACTTCAGCTCGCCGGTGCGCACGTCGAACCCCTGGACCGAGCCAGGCGGCCATTCCTTCAGCGTCGGTCGGTCGGACATCGCCGCCCCGGAGATGACCGTGTCGCGCACGACGACCGGGGGCGAATTGGGCGAGACGGTGTGCCCCTCGTTGCTGAACAGTGGCAGGTTGCCACGTGTGGCCCGTGGCACTGCCGTATGCAGATCAGACTTGCCGTCGACCCCAAAGCTGTTGATAGGGCGGCCGGTCCGCGCGTTGACGGCGATCAGAAAACCGTCGTGCGTACCCAGCAGCAGCCGTTCGTCCTCTTCGCCATCGGTCCAGTAGGCCAGCCCGCGGGTCTGCCATGGACCGACGATGCTGGCGTTGCCGCCGGTAGTGTAGGCCTGGGGATTGTGCACCCAGAGGGTTTCGCCTGTCGTGGGGTCGAGCGCCACCACCTGCGCTAGCCCGGTGCTCAGATACATCACGCCGTTCACCATGAGCGGGGTCGCCTTCAGCCCGTTGGCGTCGAGCGGTGGCAAATAGCGTCGCTGCAGGCTCTCGATGAGCGCGAGATCGGCCGACTTCCAGGTCCACGCGATCTCCAGGTCCTCGAAGTTCGACCAGTCGATCTGGTCAAGCGGCGAGTACTTCTGACTCCAGTTCGTGCCGCCGTAGCTGGGCCACTCGCCGCCAGGATCCGGTGGCTGCGCCGCCGCCCACGCCGCCGCGCCCCACACCATCGCCACAACCAGACCAACGCGCGTCCACGCGTCCATAGCGTGAACCAACGCGTGGACCGGTACCCGGGCGCTGCCTCGGCGCTCCGTCTGATCTGTGTCACGGATGTTCATATGCCCTCCGGCTATGGACACTTATACACCGACGGCTCTCGAACAGGCCAGGATTCGTCATCCTACGATCCGCGTTCACTGCCACGAAAAAAGGGCCGCGCGGCACCTGCCGCACGGCCCGTCCTTGTTCGTTCCTGTAGCCCGAAGCCTGAAGTCAGGCACGCGCCAGCGAGCCGCTAGCTCACACCGACCGGATCCCCCTTCTTCTTCCCGTTTCCGAGTCCCTGGATCTGCATGACGCCGCTATACATCGGCACCTCCTCCTTGAGGACGTGCTGCCGGTAGAGCTCTGCCATCCGCTCGTTCTCGGCCTTTTGCTTCATCTGCTCGCGCGCCGCCAGCTTCTCCTGCCGTGCGGTCTTCACGATACCCTGCTCCTCCAGATCGGTCTGGAGCCCGGCCGCGACCGCCTCAGGGTCGAGCACCAAATTGTGCTCCGTGGAGTTCATGGCCACGTCCTTCCCACCGGCGAAGATCTCGTGGCGCCCGTGCTCGTCGTACCACTTGGTCAGCGTGGCGGTCATGTGCATCTTCTCGATGATGTTCCGCCAGCCGATGCCGGTGTTGTAGGCGCAGAAGGAGATTTCCCCTTCCTGCGTACCATACGGGATGATGCACCGCTCGGTCCGCCGGAAGTCGTAGTTGAACAGGTCCTGGAACCACATGCCGGCGATGAACAGGAAGTTCCAGCGGTCGGACCGGCGTTTCTCGATGTCGGCCTGCGTGCGGTCGCCGGTCACCTTGCCGTAGTCCCTGCCGGTCGCGCCAAACGTCTTGTCGAACTTCTGCATCAGATCCAGCAGCTTGAAATGCTTGGGCGCCTTGAACGGATCGTAGTTCCGCATCAGCGACAGCGCCATGCCCAGCACCGACATGAACCGCCCCTTGGACGCGTCGTTCACACGCGCGATGTCCTTCGCCAGCCGCTCCGCCTTGACGAACGCGGTGAACGGCACAGACTCTTTGGTTTCCTTGTCGATCATCACCGCCATGCCTATACCGCAGTTCGGATGACAGCCGCAATTGAGCTGTCCCCAGTCGGCCTGCGGGCCGTGAATCACGTCGGACCAGTCGGTGAAGGTCCCCATGAACGAGATCGGGAACCAGTCGCGCACCGGCTCGCCGATGCCGGTCTGATCTTTCACGTCGTGCGCCAGATGCGACAGCGTGTAGCGCTGCGCATGCCGCCGCTCGTCGGTAATCTCCTCGTCGCGGCCGGTGAACGACACCGGCTGGAACGACAGGAAGTTGATCTTCTTCGGGTTGTCGAGCGCAAACTGCACCACACGGCCGACCTGTTCGTTGTTGATGCCGTTGATGATCGTAATGACGGGCACGATGTCGACGCCCGCGTTGTGCAGGTTTTCGATGGCGCGCAGTTTTACGTCGAACAGATTGCCGACCAGCCGATGCGAGTTGGCGGCATTGCCGATGCCGTCGAACTGCAGATACGCATAGCGCAGCCCGGCGTCGGCCGCGGCGCGAGCGAAATCGGGGCTCTTGGCAAACTCGATACCGTTGGTGGCCGCCTGCACGCTGTTGTAGCCGACCTTGCGCGAGTAGCGGATCGCGTCGAGAAAATACGGCGAGATGGACGGTTCACCGCCGGAGAACTGCACCGACATCTGCCGTCTCGGCTTGATCGAGATCGCGTTGTCGAGCAGCGTCTTGATGTCGTCCCACCCGAGCTCGTGGACGAACCCGACCTGGTTTGCATCCATGAAGCAGGGGTCGCACATCATGTTGCAGCGATTGGTGAGATCGATCGTGAGCACCGCGCCGCGGCCGTACTTGATGGTGCTGCTGCCGTGGTTGTGCAGTCCCTCGTCGTTGTGCGGAACGATGTCGCTGCCGGGAAACGCGTCCTCGAGATGTTTGAAGAACGCGGTGTCAATGGCCATCACGTCCTCGAAATGGCCATGGAGCGGGCAGTCCTTCACCATCATAATCTTGCCGTCGCGCTCGATGATTTCCGCT
>JASLOY010000128.1 GCA_030745255.1 Vicinamibacterales bacterium | reverse complement strand
CGCCGCCGGCCTGGTCAAGGGCGCGATGGGCTCCGATACGGGCGGCTCGATCCGCAACCCCGCCTGCCTGTGCGGCATCGTCGGGCTCAAGCCGACCTACGGCCTTGTCAGCCGCGCCGGCGTCATCGCCAATTCCTATACCTTCGACCATTGCGGACCGATGACCTGGAACGTCGAGGACTGCGCGATCATGCTGCAGGCGCTCGCCGGCCACGACCCGGCCGATGCCGGACCGCTGCGGAACATTCTCGAAGAGCTGGCGGTGGAGTGCGCGATCCTCAAGGTGGCGGGCAGCGAGATGATCAACTACGTGCTCGACGAGAACGTCCAGATTCACGGGGGGAACGGCTTCGTCAAGGACTACCCGGCCGAACGCCACTATCGGGACGCGCGAGTGAACCGCATCTTCGAGGGCACGAACGAGATCAACCGACTCCTTATTCCGGGCACGCTGATCCGCCGCGCGCTCAAGGGCGGTTTGCCGCTGATTGCCGCCGCCAGGCGGCTGCAGGACGAAATCATGAGCCCGCCGGCGCTGACGGAGGCCTCGGACGCACCGCTGGCCGAGCAGCTCCGGGCCGTTGCGGCCTTCAAGAAGATGGCGCTGATGGTGCTCGGTCTGGCGATGCAGCGCTTCGGCGAGCAGCTCAGCGACGAGCAGGAGGTCCTCTCGTGGGCGGCCGACATCCTGATCGACACGTTTGCCGCCGAGAGCGCCGTGCTGCGCGCGCTGCAGGCGTCCACCGAAGCACCGAACACCGCCGAGCTGCAGACCGACGCCGCCTGCGTTTACGTCAACGACGCCGCGGCTCGGATCGAAGGCGCCGCGCGGTCCGCGCTGGCGGCGATGGCCGAGGGCGACACCCTGCGCATGAATCTGGCGGCGCTGCGCCGGCTGCTGAAAGTCACGCCCGTCAACACCGTGGTGATGCGTCGCCGACTTGCGGATGCAGTCGTCGACAGGGCAGGATATATGTTGGGCTCGACCTAGGGCTCACTTGGTTTGTTTTTGTGGCGCAGGCCTTTCCGCCTCCGTTCGCCGGTACGCACACCAGCGAACTACGGCGAGACCTCGCCGTAGCCTTGGCAAAGGCGGGCAGGCATGCGAGGCAAGGCTGAAGCCTTGCCTCGCCGATGTCGACACAGCCGAGCTGCGGTGTATACGGTCGGCCGCTAAAGCGGCAACGCGCGGTTGAGTCGACCCGTGGGAGTACTGTGGCTATGGCGGTAAACGCAATGGGCATCCGAAGACCAGGGCACTGGGCACTAGCCTGGGTGGCACTCGTGTCGCTTGCCGGCTGCAGCGCACCGGCGCCGGATGAATCCACCTGGCTGGACAACCTGCTGGCGGACCGACAGGTGAAGGACGAGTTCTTCCGCGAGGACCCGGACTCGCCGATTCTGGTCGAGCGCCGCGGGGCGCTGCTGCCGCTCAGCTACTACGATCCGGACGCCACCTTTCGGGTGCCGGCGGCGCTGGAAGTTTCGCCCGAGCAACCGGTGTTCGACATCCCGACCTCAACGGGGGAGATTCGACTGATGCAACGCGTCGGGGTCCTCAAGTTCGCCCTCAATGGCGAACCGATGCAGCTCTCCGCCCTGGCCGAGGCTCCGGTGCGGTCGATCGAATCATTGTTCATCATGTTCAAGGACCCCACCAACGACACGGATACCTATGCCGGTGGACGCTATCTGGACCTGCCGCGCACCACGACCGGGCACTACGACCTTGACTTCAACCGGGCATACCACCCGTACTGCTACTACAACGAGGGGTATGACTGCCCCTATCCGCCGCGGGAGAACTGGCTGACCGCACCTGTCCTGGTGGGCGAACGTCTCGCGCCAGGGTACACCGGCTTCGGCGCCGGCGTGGTGCCCCCCCCGGCTACAGATGACGCGTCGCCCGTCGACGCACGAACAGCTCCGTCCAACTAGACGGCTGGACATCAGTGCCGCTGGCTGGCGTCATCTTCGATTTCGACGGCGTCCTCGCCAACAGCGAGCCGCTCCACCTCCGGGTCTATCGGGAGGTGCTGGCGCCACACGGCGTCAATCTCGCCGCCGCCGACTACTACAACCGCTATCTGGGCTTCGACGACGTGGGGGTGTTCCGCGCGGTCGCCGAGGATTCGGGGTGGGAGTTGAGCGAGGAGACCCTTGTCGAGTTGATCCGGGTCAAGGGCGAACGCTTCGACACGCTCGCCGAACAGGGAGAAACGCTGTTTCCGGGCGCCGCCGATTGTGTCCGGCGCTTGGCGGCCGAGGTCCCCATTGCCATTGCCTCAGGCGCGCTCAGACCCGAGATCGAAGCAATGCTCGCAACCGCCGGACTCAGCCATTACTTCAAGGCGATCGTCGCATCCGGCGACACGCCTCGCTCGAAGCCGTCGCCGGATCCCTACGTGCGAGCGGTCGAGCTGCTGCGTCCGTGCGCTGCTGCGGCATCCACAACCAGAACCGATGACGCGAGCGACTGCTTCGTCGCGATCGAAGACTCGATCTGGGGCATCGAATCGGCCCTCGCTGCCGGGCTCCGCTGTATCGGCGTTGCGCACACTTACCCGGCCGAGCAGCTCCGGGGCGCGCACGCCGTCGTGCCGACCATCAGCGACATCGAGGTGGATGCGGTTCGACGCCTGTGCGAGCAGGATGTGACCCAATTACGATGAGTGGCGCCCCCAGCCTGTTGTCGCCCGAGCTCCTCAAGGAGTTCACCAAGGCCGCCTCTAGCCCGGCCTCCGGACTAGCGGAGCCCGCGCTCCTGATCGCACGACTCGGCTATCCCAACCTCGATCCGGCGCCCTACCTCGCCCGTCTCGAGGAGATGGCGGACACCGCAGCCGGGCGTCTGGCGGTGTCCGACCAGTCGGCCGCTCCCCATGGCCCGATCGACACCCTCAACACCTATCTCTTCGAAGACCAGGGTTTCGCCGGCAACACATCCGACTACGACGACCCCCGGAACAGCTTTCTCAACCAGGTGCTCGACCGCCGCACGGGCATCCCGATTACGCTGGCCCTCGTCTACATCGAGGTGGCCCGCCGGGTGGGCATCCGGGTCGACGGGGTCAATTTTCCCGGTCACTTCCTGCTCCGGTTCCCGGTCGGACCGGACGACCTGCACGAGCTAGACGCGCGATCAGACAGTGCGGTATTTGTCGACCCGTTCAACCAAGGCATGGTGCTGTCTGAAACCGACTGCCGCACACTGCTCGAGAAGCACGCCGGCGATAAGGTGTCATTTGAACCGCGGCTGCTGCGTCCTGCGACCAAACAGCAGATCCTCGTGCGGATGCTCGTCAACCTGAAGCAGATCTATGTCCGCATGCGCTCGTTCCCGCAGGGCCGCGCCATTACCGAGCTGCTCCTGGCCATCAACCCCTCGGCGCTGAGCGAGCTGCGCGACCGCGGCCTGCTCGCCTACCATCTCAACGACCATGCCGCTGCGCTGCGCGATCTGGAGACCTACCTGAAGTTCGCCTCACGCGGCGACGATGTCAGCGAGGAGAGCCGGGAAGAGCGCACCGAGATCTGGGGACACGTCAAGGCGCTCCGGCGTCGGATGGCGAGCTTGAACTGAATGGGCGCGGGCGGTTTTCAAAGCGACTGGTCGACCAACTCGGGATGAGCACGCACCCACGCCGTCAGCGTGCTCGTCGCGTCGGCGATCTCGCTGACACAGTCTGTGCAGTGCGTCTCCGACCCAATTGTCGTCTCTGCATGGCACCTCAGCCAGACAGCTTCCCGATCTCTTCATACAAGAATGTCGAGGCAATAATGCCATTGTGAAAGTTGCTCAAGTTGAGCTTTTCATTCGGTGCGTGGGCGTTCTCGTCCGGCAACCCGACCCCGAACAGGACTGTAGGCAACCCCAGAACCTCCTGAAAAGTCGACACGACCGGGATCGACCCGCCCTCGCGATTGAAGACTGGTGTCCGACCGAATCCCCGGTCGATTGCACGACCCGCCGCCTTCACGAACGGGTTGTCGAATTCGGTCATCCAGGGCTTGCCGACGTGAAGACGCGTAACCTCCAGTGTCACCGTATTCGGCGTGACCTTCTTCAGGTAGGTCTCGAAGAGCTCGGCGACGGTGTCCGGCTGCTGGTCTGGCACCAACCGCATGCTGACCTTCGCCATTGCGACCGCCGGAATGACGGTCTTGGCGCCATCGCCGGTGAACCCCGACAACAGGCCGTTGACCTCGAACGTGGGCCGTGCCCACACCCGCTCGAGGGTCGTGTAATCACGCTCCCCGAACAGCTTCGGCGCCCCCAGATCGGTCCGATACTGTCGTTCGTTGAATGGGAGCCGTGCGAACGCCTCTCGCTCCTCGTCGCGTAATGGCCGCACGTCGTCGTAAAAACCGGGAATCTTGACCCGCCCACCGCGGTCCTTCATCTTGCTCAAGACCTGGCTGAGCACGAAACAGGGGTTGGCCACTGCGCCCCCGAACGACCCGGAGTGGAGGTCCCTCGAGGTGCCGCGCAGGTCGATCTGGAAATAGGCCAACCCGCGCAAACCGTAGCAAAGAGACGGCACCCCCCGGTCGAACATCGGCGAGTCCGAGATGACCAACACGTCGGCCGCCAGATCCTCTTTCCGGTCGCGAACGAAGCCATCGAGGTGCGTGCTGCCAATCTCCTCCTCACCTTCGATGATGAACTTCATGTTGACCGGCAGGCGGCCCGTCTTCTTCAGGCAGGCCTCAACCGCCTTGACATGCATGAAGATCTGCCCTTTGTCGTCGACCGCGCCGCGCGCATAGATTTCTCCTTCGCGCACGGTCGCCTCGAAGGGTGGCGATGTCCACTGGTCGAGCGGGTCGACCGGCTGCACGTCGTAGTGCCCGTAGAACAGAATGGTCGGCGCAGACGGCGCATTGAGCCAATCGGCGTAGACCACCGGGTTTCCGGCTGTCTCAATTAGCCGGACATTCTCGAGTCCAACGCGGCCCAGTGCGGCGGCAGTCCAACTCGCGCACCGACCGACGTCGTCAGCATGGTCCGGTAACGCGCTGATGCTCGGGATGGCCAGATACTCGGTGAGCTCCGAGATATATCGGTCGCGGCTGGTGTGGATGAAATCGATGACGGTTTCCATCTGCTACGGCTCGCTCGGAGTCTCTATTGGCAGATCGTCCCGATCCCCCCATTCCTTCCAGGACCCGATGTAGTTCCGGACCCTCGGGTAGCCGAGCAGCCGCAATACCAGATAGCTGTGCGCAGCGCGGTAGCCACCCTGACAGTAGCTGATCACATCCTTGTCGGGTGTAACCCCGGCACTTTCATACATTGCTTTCAGCTCAGCCGCCGGCTTGAACGCGCCGTCCTCGCCGAGATTGCGTGTCCATTCGATGTGCACCGCTCCGGGCACGGCGCCGCCCCGCTTTGCGCGGACGGTCGTACCGAAATACTCGCCGTCGCTACGGGTATCAAGTACCGCGACATCACTCGCACCTAGACGATCCCGCAGGTCCTTCCAGGTAGCCAGCCGCGTGTCGGAACTCCCGACGACCCAGCCGCTACCCTTGGGCGACGCGGCGTCACGGCTCACCTCGCGCCCCTCGCGCTCCCAGGCGCCAAAGCCGCCGTCAAGCTGCCTTGCTTCGGGATGCCCGAAGAACTCGAGAAACCAGAAGGCGCGAGCGGCGCGCATGCCTGACCGCTCGTCGTACACCACGACGGTGCGTTTGGGGTCGACGCCCCGTAATGCAAACAGGTGCCCAATCATCCACAAGAAGGCTGAAAGCGGGGCAGGGTCGGTGTCGATGAGGCTGACTCCGAACAGATCGAGATGCACGGCGCCAGAGATGTGCCCGGCCGCGAATGCCTCCGCCGGCCTGAGATCGAGCAACACCGGGACGTCGGAGCCAGCGCCGAGCCGCTCGCTCAACGCGTCAGGGGTTATCAGCAGCTGAGGGTTCGCGTAGCCCTTCGGATTGTCGTTCACGCGTTACTCCGTTGCCATTCTGGCACACCTTCCTTGCGGACACAGTCTCTGCCGCCAGACTCGGCCGGAAGCTGATCTGAAGCTGGCGAAGCCCACCGGCTTCTCTTGCCTCCCGCCTTCTGACTTCCGTGCGCACTCACACATGCACCGCATATCTCACCAGGAACAACACCGCGAAGAGATACACGAGCCAGTGGGCCTCCCGCCAGCGACCCGTGGCGACCTTCAGCAGCGCGTAGGCAATGAACCCAAAGGCGATGCCGTCGGTGACGCTGACGGCGAGCGGCATCACTATCAGCGTCAGAAACGACGGCAGCGCCTCGGTCGGGTCGTCCCAGTCGATGCGGCGCACCCCCCGAACCATCATCGTGCCGACGAGAATCAGCGCCGGCGCCACCACGGGATACAGCGTGACCCCGCTCCCGGCGTCGTAGCCGCCCCCGATCATGCTGACGAGCGGAGACAGAAACAGAGACAGCAGGAACAGCAAGGCGACAACGACCGCGGTGAGACCGGTGCGTCCGCCGGCCGCCACGCCAGTCGCGCTCTCGATATAGGCTGTCACCGTGGAGGTGCCGAGACCAGCTCCAACCACCGTGCCGATCGCATCAGCGAGCAGCGCGCCCCGTGCCCGCGGCAACGTGCCGTGTCGCATCAGTCCGGCCTGTTCGCCGACGGCGACGAGTGTGCCGACCGAATCGAACAGGGCTAGAAAGAAAAAGACGAAGATGACCGCGACCATCTCGGGCCGCAGGGCGCCCAAGATGTCGAACTGCCCCAACGTGGGCAGCAGCGACGGTGGCAGGCCGGCTACCCCCTGAAAGTGTACCAAGCCTCCGAGCCAGCCGGCGAAGGTGGATGCCAAGATGCCGAGCAGAATCGCCACACGCACGCCTCTCACCCAAAGCACCGCCATGACGACCAGCCCCAGCAGCGACACCAGAACCGGCGCGGTGCGCAAGTCGCCGAGGGTGACGAGCGTACCGGCTGAAGCGACGATGACCCCGGACCACTGCAACCCGACCATCGCGATGAGCAGACCGATACCGGTCGCAATCGCGTGCTTCAGCGAGGTTGGAATGGCAGTGATCAGCCGCTCTCGCAGACCGAACCCGGCGGTGGCTATGAACAGGAGTCCGGCCACCGCCACACCGCCCAGCGCTACCTCCCACGGCACCTCCATTGCCACGACGACCGCAAAAGTGAAGTAGAAGTTGTGCCCCATCGCCGGGGCAACTGCAATCGGGTAGTTGGCCAGGCCCGCCATAAGGAGCGTGGCAAACGCCGACGCCACGCAGGTGGCGACGAAGACGGCGCCGAAATCGAGCCCGACCGAGCTCAGCAGTGCCGGCTGTACGAAGAGGATGTAGGCGAGCGTGAGGAACGTGGTGAGACCTGCCAGGACCTCTGTGCGCGGGGTCGTGCCGTGCTCGACGAGATGAAACCGACGTTCGAGAAAACCTCTCATCGAGGACCCGCTCACATCAGCTCCCACGCGCCTTCGTCTGGGTCGGACCGGGCGCGTCCCTCTTCCCGCAACTTGATAAGATGCGCGACGATACTCTCCAGGGCCATTCCCTTCAATCTCGGATCCAGGCCTTCGTAGATACGACCGACGATCGCGTCCGGTAGACGGTCGCCGGCGCGCATTGCGGCGACGATCTGGTCCTCTCGCAGTTTTCGATGCTCCAGATACTGGTTGAGGATCGCCGCTGGGTCATCGATGGTCTGTCCGTGCGCCGGCAGCATCCGGGCCGGCGCAAGCGCCAGGACACGTCGCAGCGATCCGAGATACTGCGCGAGGCTGCCACCGCGTGAGGCGGGAATCACGACCGAGCTCCCCGACACCACAAGATCGGCCGAGAAGAGCGTGCCGGTGGACTCGTCGAAGAAACAGAGATGGTCGGGCGCATGACCCGGTGTGTGCACCACCTGCAGCGTGCCGTCGCCGACCGCGATTCGGTCGCCGTCTGCGATCGGCATACATTCGACCGACTGCAACCGATCTTGCTCCGGCCAGGGCAGCTTTCTGAACGCTGCATCCGGCCATCGCTCCGCGATCGGGTCGCAACCGTCGGCATGGTCAGGATGGGCGTGGGTGACGAGCACCTGGGCAAGAACGGTGGAACCGAGCGCCTCGGCGAGCGCGGCTAGATGCGCGGCCTCCCCCGTCGCCGCATCCAGCAGGGTCTGGACCATGCCCGAGATGACGTAAGTGTTGTTGCCGGCCCCAGTATAGGGACCCGGATTGAATCCTGGTACGAGTGTGATATCCACGGGAAAGAGCCCAAAGAGGGACGCCGGCGGGAGGCGTCATTGACGGAACCGCAAAACCGACGACAATTATATGCGTGCCCGATCATGTCATCTCCGCCGAGCAGTTCACACCCGATGAACGTCGCGCCCTGTCGCCCTACTTCACCAACCTCGACCATCCGGTCTTCGCGCTGACGAATCTGCCAGAGGTCGTCAAAGGCGCGCTGTTCGCGCGCTACTCGCGTTCGGCGAAATCGGTCAGACGGCTGTTTCTGGACGAGTTCCTGGACACAGTGACAGACGGCGCGGCGCCAGGCAGCGTCGGGCTCGAGCGCGCGGAACGACTGTATGAACGCGTGTTCGGCGCCTACGGCGACGACTCGGTGGCGCAGCTCGGAGGCGCACATATCGCCTGCGAAGGGATCTCGAACGTCCTGACCAAGATTCTCGAGCGCGGCCGGCTGATGGCCTATCTCGAGCAATCGACACGCTATGTTCCATACACGGACC